>NZ_JBHVUQ010000044.1:0-49196 GCF_042884105.1 Streptomyces sp. NPDC058157 | reverse complement strand
TACTTCACCGATCACCCTGCTATCGCGATCGCGGGACTGCGGGGGTGTCAGCCGCCCAACTTGCTGAAGGCCCAGCAAAGCACTTCCCGGTCAGGAGGAGAACCGGCTGCTGCTCCGGTTCGCCGCTCCCCGGGATCCGGCGCTGATCGCGAAGTGGATCAGCTACCAGGTCTTCAACACCGAGCGGCAGAACTGGAGGAGGGGCGTCGAGGCCGCCTTCCGGTACCGCGAGCGCGAGGGCCACCTCCAGGTCCCCTACGACCACACCGAGGGCCCCTACCCGCTCGGCGGGTGGCTCTCGGACCAACGCAGGGCGTTCCGGGCCGGGGCGATGAGCGGGGAGCGGGCGGCCGAGCTGGAGGGGCTCGGGATCGTGTGGGACACCGCCGACGCCGCGTTCGAGAAGAACCTCGCCACCGCACGCGCCTACCACCGGCTGCACGGCACCCTCGCGGCCCCACGGGGCGCGGCGATCCTCGACATCGCCGTCGGGCAGTGGCTCACCAACGTCCGCCGGCCCGGCGGACTCGGGAAGGACCCGGTGCGCGCGGAGCGGCGGGCGGCGGCGCTGGCCGCGATCGATCCGGACTGGAACCCCTCGACGCTGGGGTGGACGGTGGACTGGCAACGGCACTACGCCTACCTCGCCCAGCTTCTGGACAAAGGCGTCCCTCTGAAGGCCATCGCCCCGGGGGTGACCCGGCACGGCGAGGACGTCGGACGGTGGCTGGCCACCCAACGACGGGACTGGAACCGGCTCAACGCCGAGCAGCAGACCCGGCTCGGCGCGCTCGGCATCGCCCCGGCACGGGTTGCACGGGCCCGGCAGGCGCCCGCGAAGACGAGCGCGACCACCAAGTCCGGGCGGGGTGCGGAAGCCTTCCACAAGGGCATCCAGGCCCTCGCGCAATACATCCAGCGGGAGGGCGGGATGCCGGGCAGGGCGCACGTCGAGCAGCTGCAGGACGGTCCGCATCGCACTGGGGTGTGGCTGGCCAACGCCCGCCAGCGCCGCGACCGTCTCGACGCCGGGCAACTGGCCGCACTCGCCGACCTCGGCGTGGAGTGGGCCGCCACCTGACCGTCCCGGGAGAGCAATCCTCCGAGCCCCGCCGAGAAGCCCTCACTGTCGCCAAAACGAGAGATTCACTGTCACCAAGGCGAGAGCCCACTGTCACCAAGGTGAGAAGCCGCTGACACGAAAGCGGTCTCCCCGACGAGCCGTACCGACGTGGGCAGCCCGCGATCACGGCCGACCCCACGAGACCGCGCACCGGACACCCCCACGAGACCGACCCGAGAACCCCTTCAAGCCCCCGGCATCCGCCGGGGGCTTCGTCGTGCCGCCCGAAGGAGACCCTCTTCGTGCCCACCTACGAGACCCTCCCCCCACTTCACCGCCGACCTGAACCGCCTCACCCCCGCCCAGCGCCGGCGCTTCACCCGCGTCGTCCAGGACGCCTTCGTCCCCGGCCTCTTCCGCCGCGGGCTGCGCGTCAAGGGCGTACGGGTCACCCCCGGCGTCTACGAACTCACCTGGGCCCCAACGGCCGCGCCACCTTCACCTACAGCCGCACACGCCACCACGGCCACCACATCAACCGGCGCCGCATCGGCAGCCACGACATCCCCCTACCAGCCCTGAACCCACCCCCGCCACCCAAGTCCTCGCGCCACCTGACCAGGCACGTTCCCATATACGGGACACGTCGATCACCACGGGCGGCACCATTCCCAGATCCGGGAACCCCGCCCCGGCGCAGCAGTGCCGGGTCGACGGCGTCCGGGCCCTTGAAAACGCTCAGGCGTCAAGACCGGCACCCGCCTTGCGAGCGGCATGCTTTCGTGGTCGACACCGGCGCGTGGATCTTCGGCAAGCGGTCCTGCTGCCGGCGGGAACGATTCTCCACGTGGGCAGGGAGAACAGGACGGTTCACGTGGACTGCACCAAGGGCTAGATCAAGGCATCTCCGGAGTTCCACTCCGACAACCACCTGCGCGAGCCTGACTACCGCCAGGAGATCGGCAAGTACGACGGCAGGAACTAGACGCATGTTTTATACATCTGTATTGCACAATTGTATAGGCGTGGGTTAGCGTGGGCACACGAGATCGGGGCCGCCACGACGAGCTCCGGGCCGTCCTGGCCCAGACCGTGGGCCGACGCCACAGGGGGAACCATGCAGCAGCAGACCGTCCTCATATCCGGAGCCAGCGTGGCCGGTGCCACCCTCGCCTACTGGCTTCTTCAGCACGGAATGACTCCCGTGGTGGTGGAGAAGGCCCCCGCCGTCCGGCCCGGCGGCTACAAGATCGATCTCCGCGGCGCCGCACTGAAGGTAGCCGACCGGATGGGCATCCTGGAGGAGGTTCGCCGCCATCGGACCGAGGTCCGAGAGGCCTCCGTCGTGAACGCACGGGGAAACCGGGTCAAAAGCATGGACGCCGACAGCTTCGGCGGCCGGGTCCACGGCGACGCGGAGATCATGCGCGGCGACCTCACCCGCATCCTGTACGACCTCACCAAGGACAAGGCCGAGTACCGCTTCGGGGACTCGATCGCCGAGCTGGAGCAGGGCCCCGACGGGGTCCGCGTCATTTTCGAGAGCGGCCGGACCGAGACCTTCGACCTGGTGGTCGGCGCCGACGGACTGCACTCCCGCACCCGGTCCCTGGCCTTCGGCCCCCAGGAGCGCTACGTCCGCGACCTGGGTTACCACGTGTCCATCTTCAGCGTCCCCAACCACCTCGGCCTCGACCGCGAGGAGTTGACGTACGTCGGCCCGGGCCGAACCGCCCTCGCCTACACCACCGCACACGACACCAGCGCCAAGGCGATGTTCCTGTGGTCCTCCCGCCCCCAGGACCACGGCGTCCGTGACACCGCCGAGCAGCAGCGGCTGCTGGCCGAGGCGTACCGCGGGGAGGGCTGGGAGGTACCGCGCTTCCTCGAGGCCCTGCCCGCCGCCCCCGACTTCTACTTCGACTCGCTCAGCCAGGTACACATGGACAGCTGGTCCACCGGCCGGGTGGGCCTGGTCGGCGATGCCGCGTACTGCGCCTCCCCCGCTTCGGGGCAGGGCACCAGCCTGGCCATGGTGGGCGCGTACGTCCTCGCCGGTGAACTCGCCACTGCGGGTGGCTCCGCGGAGGGTTTCGCGGGCTACGAGCGGGCCCTGCGGCCCTTTGCCGACGCCAACCAGAAACTCGGTCCCGCAAACGTCAAACGGATGGTGATGAACAGCCCCGCACAAGTACGGATCTCCATGCTGATGCTGCGCCTGCTCCAGCACCTGCCCGGCAAAGACCACATGATGGCCAAGGTCCTCGAACCCATCCAGCAGGCAGCCAACTCCATCGAGCTCAAGGCGTACTGAGCACACGGCGCCGACGTCGACCAGTGCCGACGGCCCCTTTTTTCAGGAGACCGGGTTCTGGCACGACTTCCGTGAAGCGGTCACGATTAGTGATCAGCGGGTGCTTCGAGTGCTTGTCGGATCTGTCGCACTTCCTGGCGCCACTGATCGGCCTCGGCGCTATCCACCCAGCCGGTTGCCATTTCTGATCCGTCCTGGAGAACCCGGTCCAGTGCGAGTCTCGCCGACGCGCGAAGGGAGGCTGGCAGTGTGGGCAGCGGTTCGCTGGGGCCGTCGTCCGGGTCGATCACGATGGGGCTGTCCGGGAGGGTGCTGGCCACGAGAGCGCCAGCGGCAACGGCTTCGGCCCCGTCTCCGCCGTCGACGCGTGCTCCCGAGTCGGTGACACGCTGGAATGCCCGCCCCAGCACGTCAATGACCTGCTGGTGGGTAAGTCCCGCAAGTTCATCGACGAAATCTGCGGCGAGATCGCTGTCGAACGGGCCGGTTCCCCACGTTCCCATGCATGGCTCCTGATACGGCTGTCTTGGACGAAGACATGGTTCCAGGAGCCACTGACATCGTCACGGGGCGAGGAGGACCCGCTTGCGGAGCAGTGCGAAGCCAGCGCGACCGAACATCTGGCGCTTGAGCATCTTGATCCGGTTGACGTGTCCTTCGACGACTCCGGAGTTCCAGGGCAGGGTCAGACCAGCGATCACTGCGCCGCGGTCTCGGTCGAGGCCGGCCGCGAGCGAGTGGAAACTGGGAAGGTCGTCCTGGCGGCCGGCGTCGAGCCACTGCGGGAGTCGTTCCCCCTGCCGCTCGGTGAGCATGTGGGCGAAGGCCCGGACGTGACCGGTCAGAGCGTCGAGTTCGGGGCAGTTGGTCAGGACGGCCTTGAGCCGGAGCTGTTCGATCTCGGTCAGCGTCTCAGGTCGGCTGAGGATCCATCGCGTCACCACGCGGGGTGTCGGCGGTTGCGCGGTGACCGGCCGTGGTGAGGTGCGCTTCTCTCGCAGGTAGGCGCTGACGCGGCCGTAGCTGCCTCGATAGCCCAAGGGAACGATCTCCTCCCAGAGCTTCCAGGCGTTGGTGCAACCCTCGTCCCAGCGTTGGTCCAGGTAGGGCTTGTACTCGTCGAGCACGGAGGTCCGGTTGAGCTGCCAGTGGCCGCGGAAGAGGTCCTCCGGCTTCGCAGCGTCGGCGAGGCTTTTGACGGTGCGGTGGGTCATCTGGAGCTGACGCCCGATGGAGCGGCGGCTGTGGCCGGCTTCCAGCAGCGCGTGGACCGTGGCGTGCCGGGCTCGGACGCGGTTGGCGAACCGCTCGCTCCGCCATGGAGAGTCCGCCTTCTCCTCGGGCGGCGCCAGCTCGTCGGCCTTCCCCTCGCGATCGGGGACCAGGACGCGAAGACACTGGCGGTGGCTGGCAACAGCCCGCTCAGCGGCCTGCCCGAGGTTGTGCCACAGATGCCAGCGGTCGGCGACCTGCGTCGCCTGGGGTGCCCCGGCTGTGGCGCCTTCCGCGAAGAACGGCGCACGGTCCCGGCAGACGATCTCGATCCCAGGCCGCTTCGCCAGCCATGCGGCCAGACTGGATGCTTCCCGGTCAGGCAGCAGATCCACCGGCCGACGGGTCTCGACGTCGATGAGCACCGTGCCGTAGACCCTTCCTTTGCGTGTGGCGTACTCATCAACACCAACCACCCGCGGGGCCGGGACTTCGGGTTCGGGCAATGCATCGAGCAGACGCAACACCGCGCTGCGGCTGATGGGCACCCCGAAGGCCCGTGCCATCCGGGCGCCAGCCCGGCCGGCGAGAGCGAGACCCACCGCGGCGAGAGTCGACCGCAACCGCTCCGTCCACCTGCTGTGCCGCCGGGTCAGTCCCGGCATCTGCTCAGCGAACGTCCGCCGAGCGCATGAAGACTCCGAACAGAAGAACCGCCGAACTCGCAGTTGGAGGACCACCAGACGTCCCCCACTCGGAACGTCCGCAGGAAACTGCAGGTAAGAGCTGTGCACCCGGGTCGACTCGCTCCTACAGTCCGGGCATGCCGCCCCGGCCGCCGTACTACAAACGTCGATGCGTATCGCCTCGTGACTCACGTCCAGCGACAGCACCGACACGTCCGCGATGGACGATAACAGCAGGCCCTCCAGACGGGGCGACATCTCTTCCACGACGCCGCACTGTCGACCACACCAAGATCGGCCCTGGTCATTTTCAGGCAACTTCCCCGATCTGATTGGAACACCAGCCGTTACTCAGCGTGCGCGCTTCACGGAAGTCGTGCCAGAACCCGTTCTCACGGACAGAGCCATTCCGGGCCGCGGGCGACGTCGGCCATGCGGGCCGCGAGCAAGGGCCAGGCCCGGGTGGAGACCAGCAGGGCCGTGTCCCGCTCGGAGCCGATGTTCTTCTTCCCGATCGTCACCAGCCGGCCGTTCGCCGCCGGAGAGACGCCGAGCCGCTCAAGGGCGGCCGGCCGGTCGGAGAGGTCCAGGTCGTTCGGGACGGTAAGGCCCTCGGTCAGCGGACCCCACACCGAGCGGGCATCCGCACCCACCACCACCGGGCTCCCGGGCCGGGGCCGGGCAGGAGCAGGAGCAGAGGCGGATTCCGGCGCGGCGGGCAGGGCAGGGCGCGGGCCGGGCGGCGGGAACCCCGCCCGCGGCCACGCATCCAGCCCCCCTACACGCACGCCACCGGACCCATCCGAGGAACGACAAGAACCTGCACCACGCCGACGACATCCTTGACCCCACCCACACAGGTCAGGCCACCGCAAACAGGTGAACCTCCCTGCCGCCAACCAGTGAAGAAACCGCGACGCACATCAGGCGGCGGCTTCGAAGTCGCCGCGGAGGAATTGCGGGCGGGCCTTGCCTTCGAGCACGGGGACCGTCTGGATGTCGAGGCGCTGGACGGCCTGGACCCAGAGCAGTCCACGGTCTAGGGCTTGGTGGCCTTGTCGGCTGATGACGAAGGCGCCCACCGAGTCCTGGTCTGGGTTCCAGACGATTCAGGCCCAAGCTGTCCCGGCGGCAGAAGGGCGTCAACCGCGCCCGCGCGAAAATCCGCGCTCGCGGCGGACGAGCCGTCGCTACCCTCAAAGCCTGGAGAATCCTGGTCAAGCTGCGCTGCTGCCCGCGCCGAGCCACCGCAATCGTGCAGGCCATCCTCGTCCTGCACCACGTCGAGTCACCGCGTTACAAAGGATGAAACGGCTCACTGGATGCCGGCTCGTCTGCGAACGATGTGCCGGCGCGGTCGCCGGTGCCCGGCACGTCCTTGGCGAGCCGGCCTGCGAGTGCGCTCACCGGGCATCGACTGGGTGAGGACGCCGAGTGTGAGCAGAGCGAGCGCCGGCAGCACGGCGACGATGATTCCCATCGGCAAGGCGTCGGTGGCGCCGCCCGCGCCGGCCAGCGGAGCAAGTGCCCCGCCGATCATGAACTGGCTGAAGCCGAGCAGAGCGGCTGCCGACCCGGCGTGTCCGCCATGGTCGGCCAGGGCTTGGGCCGCGGCGTTCGGCATGACCAGGCCCACGCTGGAGACCAGGACGAACAGGCCGGTCAGGAGCACGGGCAAGGGTGCCCGTGTCAGCACCGCGCCCAGGACCGTGGTGCCACCGGCTGTCGCGCCCAGCAGGCCGGCGAGCAGCAGCACGCGGGCGCCGACCCGGGCCACCAGCCGGCCGCTGATCTGGGCGGCCGCAATGAGTCCGGCGGCGTTGACGGCGAACACGGCGCTGTACTGCTGCGGTGACAGGCCGTGAATTTCCTGCAGGACGAACGGCGAGCCGGAGATGTAGGCGAACATCGCCGCGAAGACCAGGCCGTTGGCCAGGACGTACCCGGTGAAGACCCGGTCGCTGAGCAGCTGCCCGAAGACAGCCGGCAGCGGCCGGCGTGACGCGGAGGACCGGGTCTGCGGCAGTGCTGCGGCGGAGGCAGCCAGCATCACGGCGCCGAGTACGGCCAGGCTCACGAAGATCCCCGGCCAGGCCGTGACGCGCAGTAGCTGGCCGCCGAGGACCGGCGCGAACACCGGCGCCAGGCCGGTGATCAAGGTCAGTGCGGAGAAGAGACGTGCGGTGCGGGTTCCGGAGGTACGGTCGCGGACCATGGCGTTGGCGATGACGATGCCGAACGCCCCGCCGATGCCCTGGACCAGGCGCAGGCCGATGAGGGTCCGGACGTCGGGCGCCACCGCGCAGAGCGCGCTGGCGATCGTGTAGAGCGCGAGGCCCGCCAGCAACGGACGCCGCCGGCCGTAGGTGTCGCTCAGCGGCCCGGCGATCAGCTGCCCGATGGCCAGCCCGGCCAGGCAGGCGGTGATGGTCAGCTGGGTGGCCGCGGCGCTGGCGCGCAGGTCGCCGGCGAGGTCCGGCAGTCCGGGCAGGTAGCCGTCGATGGACAGTGGCCCCAGGGCCACGAGCGCTGCGAGCAGGACGATGAATCGGGTCTGTCGGCCGGCGGCGTCGTTGCTCATGGCTCAGTACGCCACGGTGATGCGGCGGCGGATCGCGGTACCGCTCTCGATCGTGTCGGCCAAGGCGATCGCGTAGTCGGCGTACGAGATGCGACTGTTGCCGTCGTCGTCGGTGAGCAGGGTGTCCCCGGCGCTGCGGTAGGCCCCGGTCCGCTCGCCCGCTGCGATGACCGCGGCGGGCGACACGTACGTCCAGTCGAGGTCGTGGACGCCGCGGTAGAAGTCGAGCGCTTCGGACTGGGCCTCGGCGTTCGCCTTCCACAGCGCGGGGAAGTCCGGGTCGTCCATGACCCGGGCGCCGGTCGGCGTGCGCAGGCTGCCGGCACCGCCGATGGTGACCAGGCGGGTGACGCCGGCTCGGCGGAGTCCGTCGATCAGCGCACGGGCGGCACCGACGATCGTGGCGCGGTCGTCCTCCTGGCCGATCCGGGGGCCGACGGCCGACAGTACGGCGTCGTGGGAGGCGGCGAGGCCGGCGACCGCGGCGGCGTCCGTGACGTCACCGGTGGTCACGGTCAGGGCCTTGTGCCCCAGTCCGTCGACGTGGCCGGCTCGGGTGACCGCGGTGACGGTGTGACCGCGACGCAGTAGTTCCTCGGTGGTGGGCCGGCCGATGTTGCCGCTGGCACCGAACAGGACGATCTTCATGTGTTGCTCCTTGTTTCTGATGGTCACAGGACGGGCCGGCCGTCGGCGACGATGGCCGCGGTGATGCCGCGCGCGTCGGCGGCGTGCTGGAAGCGCTGCTCGATGTCGGGTTGCTCGGTGTAGAACGGCGGGTTGTGGAACAGGCCGTAGTGCATGGCGCAGACGGTGCCGGCGCCGAGTGCGACGGCAGCCTCGACGCCCTGCTCGGGGGTCATGGTCGCCGGGACGTTGGCCGCGTAGCCCTCGAAGTGGGCGATGACGCCGTTGACCGGGACGAACGCGACGTCGAACGGGCCGTGGTCGCGGGCGATCTGCCACCAGCTGCCGTGCCACTGGGTGTCGCCGCAGTGGATGATCCGCCGACCGGCGCCTTCGACGACCCAGGCGACCTGGTCACAGTCGTTGCCGCGCCAGTCCAGCGAGGTCACCGGGGTGACGGTCAGCTCTCCGATGCGGCGTGACCGGCCCAGGTCCTGGGCGACGGGGGTGATGCCCACCTCGTGCAGCGCCGCTGCGCTCGGGGTGTGGCAGCCGATCGTGCCGGTGGCCGCGATCCGGGCGATCAGGTCGTGGTCGTAGTGGTCGGGGTGCAGGTGGGTGATGAGGGCGTGGGTGCCGGGCGGGGCATCGACCGGGTCGACCGGCCGGTGCGGCGGCCCCATCACCGGCGCCAGCGGAGCGACGTTCTCGAGCGGGTCGATCAGCAGGCGGGTGTCGCCGAGACGGATCTCGACGCCGGCCCAGGCCAGCCGACGCACGGAAAGGGTGGGAGTCATGGGCAGCGACGCTAGACCGACTTTGTTGAGAAAGTCAACAAGCGAGTTCTGAATCTCAACACCACGATGTAGGATGGTGGCATGCGCACCTACGGGCAGTACTGCGGCATCGCGAAAACACTGGACACCGTCGGCGACCGATGGACCCTGCTGATCGTCCGTGAACTGTTCGCCCTGGGTCCGTGCCGGCACACCGACCTGCGCAACGGGCTGCCCGGGATCGCCAGCAACCTGCTGGTCGACCGGCTCCGCGAACTGGAGGAAGCCGGCCTGATCCACCGCGAGGCCGCCCCGCCGCCGGTGGCCACCACCCTGTTCTCCCTCACCGAGCGTGGCCGCGAGCTGGAGCCGGTGCTGCGGGAGCTGAGCCGGTGGGGCATGCCGCTGTTGCGTGAGCCGGGCGGCAGCGACACCTTCCGCACCCACTGGCTGGACATGCCTGCCCGGGCACTGACCGACCACCACCCCGACCAGCCGGCAATCGCCCTGCAACTGCACGCCGACGGCAACGAAGACCTGGTAATCGAAGTCAAGGACGGCTCGGTGCACACACACGCAGGCCGGGTCGACCACCCCACCGCGTCACTGACCGGACCGCCGCACCTGCTCGCCGCGACCCTGCTCGGCGACCTCGATCTGAGCGCCGCAGTACAGCAAGGCCTGCGGCTCAGTGGCGAACACGAGGCAATACTGCGCATCCTGCCCCGCTGATCGTCCGGCCGCTCGCGAGACTGCGACCTCAAGCTCTACCGAGTCTGCGCCGGTCTCAAAAACGGTCCATTGAAACGGGCTGGGGAAGGACGAGGACACCGCCACGACCCGGGCCGCGCAGCTCACCGCGATCGACAAGGACTGGAACTGCCCCTGGCCACTCGGCTGGCAGCGGCACCACCGCGTCCTGGCCGACCTGGTCGACGCCGACGGACAGCTGCCCGACATCGCCCCCGGCGTCCTGCGGGACGGCGACGACATCGGACGGTGGCTCCAACAGCAGAAGCAGCCGGCCACCTGGGCCCGACTGCTGCCCGAGCAGCAGGCCCGGCTGACCGTGCTGGGCGTACAGCCCGACCAAGCGCCCTCTCCCTCCCCGGCGGCCAGCCGCAGGGCCAAGGGGCCGAGCAAGGCGCAGCAGGCGTTCCAGCGGGGCCTGGCAGCCCTCACGCAGTGGGTGGAGCGGAAAGGCGCCCACCGGCCGGTCCCCAGGGCCCACGGCGAGGAGATCGCGGTCGAGGGCGAAGCAGAGCCGGTGATCGTGAAGCTCGGCGTGTGGGTCACCAACACCAAGAGCCGACGCAACAAGCTCACCGCCGACCAACACGACGCCCTCGCCAAGCTGGGCGTCGACTGGGCCTGACGGGCTGCCCGGCTCGTCGTTGAGCTGAGAGGTCAGCGAAGTGAAGGCCCCGGGGCGTCGTGACCCCCGGGGCCTTCGATCGTGTGCATGGGTTGTGCGGCAAGGCGCAGCCGGCGTGGCTACCGGGCTCCCGCCAGGCCCTGCTTGTGCAGGGCAACCCGTCGTCCAGTCTTCCCATCGGGACTGGCACCTGCGGGGGTACCTTGGGGCGTGCCGGGGTGTGGCGGGTGGGTGACCCGGCGACCGGTACGGCCATGTCAGCGGGCACAGCCAATGCGCGGCGTCGAGCAGGGGCCCGTATTCGCGCCACCACTCACTTCGCCCGCGGCCGGGGCCGAGCTCGACCTCTCGGGCCTGGGCTGCGCAAGTGTGCTGAGCTGGTTCTCGTAGTTCAGTGCCAGCCGGTGCAGGTCCAGGCGCCATCAGACCCCCACAGGCACGCCCGATTCTCTACCGTGCCGTCAACCATGTCGGTCCAGCTGTTCGACGAGGTGGCCACCCACGACGCGTAGCCGTTGGGCGCTTGGACAATGAACTGGTGGCCGGCTCCGTTGACGAGGCGGGCCCAGTTCGCGGCGCAGGCTGCGCTGTACCTCAGCTCGATCCTCCCGGAGGTGGTCGACTTGGACTCGACCGTGTAGGCATCTGCGTTGCAGCCCATCTCGATGGGGTCCTTGCCCCAGCACGAGTTCCCGTAGCAGCCCGCCATGGCTTTCGCGGTGGTCGCTCCCGCTCGCGCCTCAGGGCCGTCACCCGCGGCGGATGCCGGGCTCGCCCATGAAAGTGCCGCGATCGTACCTGCCGCTAACGTGACGCTGAGCTTCCTCCACATGGTGACCCTCCGGTCTGAGACGGTTCCACCGACGCGCTTCGCACGGTGCCGACTGCCACTGTGTGGGGAGAAGTCAGCCGGCGTCGTTGGCACGGCGCGCAGCTACATTGCGCACTGAGCGCAGACAGGTCGCGGGTGACCGGGAGTTGGCCGACACCCCGCTATCCCGGCGGGCTGCCGACCGCCAACTATGGGCGTGTACACATCACCGTGGAGCGGGGGCTTCGTGACGGGTACACAGCCGCATGCACAGACGGTCAGGGTCCGCGCGCGGGACGGTTTCGAGTCGTGGGCGGGCATGGTCGGCGACCTCGTGATGCCCGTCTCCATCACCAGCCCGCACGTCGAGCGCTTCCGCGGCACCGCGACGGCGCTCGACCTCACCCATACCGACCTGTCCGGATTCGCCTTCTCACCGATGTCCGCCCGGCGCGGCGCGGGGCACATCCGGCGCGGGGACCCGGAGAACTACTTCCTCTTCCTCGTCCACGGCAGCCCGGTGGGCCTGGAGCAGAACCGCAACAACACCCTGCTCCGCGCCGGCGACATGGCGCTCTTCGACTCCTCTCACCCCTTGAGCTGCGAGTTCCTCGACGAGGGCCGACTCTCCCGCATCTCTCTGCTGCGGGTGCGCCGCAGCGTCCTGCCGCTGCCCCAGGACCACGCCGACCGGCTCCTCGGCACCCGGCTCGCCACCGGCACCGCCTCGGGCGCCCTGCTCGGCTCGTACCTGACCGGGCTGCGCACCCACACCGAGCACGCCGGCCCCGCCGAGTTGTCCCGCCTCGGCTCCGTCGGCCTCGATCTGTGCGCCGCCTACCTCGCGGTGCAGTCCAGCGGCCCCGGCGCGCTGCCCGCCGAAACCCGCCACCAGGTCCTGCTGGCCCGGATCCGGGCCTTCATCGACCACAACCTGCCCGACCCGCAGCTCGGCCCGGACACCATCGCCGCCCACCACCACATCTCCGTACGGCTGCTCCATTCGCTCTTCCGCGAGGAGCCGCAGACCGTCGCCGCCACGATCCGCAGGCTCCGCCTCGACCACAGCCGGGCCGACCTCGCCGACCCGCACCTCGGCCACTCCACGGTCGGCGAGATCGCGGCGCGCTGGGGCTTCCGCCACCCGGCGGACTTCAGCCGGGCCTTCCGACGCGCGTACGGCATCCCGCCCAGCGACTACCGCCGCCTGGCGCTGCTGAGCGGTGCCGGACAGACCGAGTGCGAAGCACCGGCTTCGTGACAGCGCCCGACAAGGCCGAACGCCACCCTGTGTCAGTACAGCAAGGCCAGGCGCCACATACGTGTCAGCGAGCGCACCACCTCTGCAGGGTCCGGCGGCGGAAGTCGGGGGGACCTCTACCTCAGTGGGGATGCCGCCGTCAGCCGTATGCCGGATAGCGCCCGTCGTCGCGGGGTGGTGGCAAGGGTGGACCTGCCGGGCTTCGGGCTGCGGTGGGAGCGGGGCTCCCACCCGGCGGGTCGCCGTCCTCCTGGGCGTGTCCCAGCGGACCGTCCAGCGCTGGGTGACCCGTAAACCGGGCAGCCAGGGACGCCCGAGCCCCCGCCACGAGCAGAAGATCGCCGAACTCCTCCAGGCGCGCCGGCAGCCGCTGATCCGTGCCGGTCGGCGTGCAGCGGCCGAGGAGGGCGGTGTGGTCGTGCACACCCGCGTCCGGTTCGGGTTCGAGGCCGGTGTTGCGCGACGTCAGAGATGCGCATGAAGGCGACGTCATGGTTGATGGGGCTCTCGTCCAGGACGTAGCGGACGTGCGGGCCGCCGAAGTAGCCGCAGACGATATGGGCCGGGGGTAGGTGAATCGGCATAGGCTCGCCCGCGTGGCTGATGACATAGCTGAACTCCTGCGGGATCTGCCGGGTCTGAAGAGTGTGACGGGGGTGTGGCGGCTCGCCGAGCAGTGGTTGGCGGCCGGGGACAGCGAGCGGGTCGCCGAGCTGGGTGTCCGGCTCGTTGGGGAGTACCGCGGCCGAGAGCAGGAGTTGTGGCAGTACGTGACGATGCGGGACGGGCTGCTGCGGCTGCTCGCCCGCACGCCCGGCCCCGGCCAGGTCCTCGCCACGGGTCGGCTGGCCCAGGCTCTTGGCGGCAGTCACTTCCCGAGCCTGGCCGCCTCCCTGCTGGTCTCGGCACAGCAACCAGCGCACCTGGCAGTCCTGTTCAGTGACGGGGCGGATGGACCGGACGAGTTGCGGGCCTGCCTGGTACAGGAGTTGGTGGTCCGAGGAGTCGACCTCGCCGGGCTGCCGCAGGTGGCCAACTGGGCGGGCGCCTCGCGTCAAAGACACGGCCAGTTCGCCTGGCTGCCGCTCAGTCGTGCCGAGTTCGAGCTCGGCTACCCCGTGCCGGCCCGCTTTCCGGACGGGGAGAGCCGCACCGGGCAAGAGGCACTCGTGTGGCACTCCGGCAGCGCCCCGGTGCCGCTGCCCGGCGTGAGGGAGACCACCGCGGCAGCGACCGGCGAGCTGATCGCTGCCGCCGCGCGGAACTGGGCCGAGGACTCGAACGGCCGGCTCGAGGCCCGGGTGTTCGAGTTCGTCGAGCCGCTGACGGCGGCCAGCCTGCCTGCCGCCCTTGGGACGATGGGTCTGAAGTGCACGGCCGCGGCGGCCCAGGTGAGCCTCAGCCGCTGCTTTCCGGTGGAGGTCTGGGAGGTCCTGTTCGACGCCGCGGCCGAGGGAGGAGCGTATGAATCGGCGGAGTACGGCGCCTATGGCCGCCTTGCGGCCTGGCGTTCCCTGGCCGGACTGACGGGAGTGGAAGAGGGCACCCCGGTGGCCGAGCTCGAGGCGTTGGCGGCGGCCTACCGGTGGTACAGCTTCGGCATCGACAGCGGGTGGTTCTTCCGCCAGCGCTGGGACCTCGCCATCGTGGCCCTCTCACCGAACGGCCGCCGACTGGCTGTGCTGGCAGCCACGGACACCTACTGAGCGCCAGCGCATCCGAGGCAGACGGTCAGCTCCCCCCTCACCTGGTCGCCCGCCACGACGGTCCCGCCGATCCCGGCCTCGACGGGACCACCGGCGGACTGTCCGACGTACTGGTCGTCGCCGTTCTCCGATGCGACCCACTCCGCCGCGAGCCAGGAGTGCGAGGCGGCGTCGACGCCGACGGCCACGGAGCCACGACGGGCGTCACTCACGCCGACCTGCCGAACGAGCGCTCCAGTGACCCTGCCCAAGGATCAGGCCCGGCGCGTCACGTGATCCATGATCAGCTCACCTACGGCATTCCAGCGCTTTCTCGACATCTCCCGACCGTTCTCATCGAAAACGACCACTTCCGACGGCCCGCCGTTGGCGTGCCAGTACCGCCACTCACCTACCGCGGCACCCATGATGGCCACGCCCTCGGCCCGCTTGGTCCCGTCCGGCCACCACTCCTGCTGCCGCCCGTGCTCGACGCCCGAGCAGTAGGTGCCGAGCAGCTCGGTGTGCCCGTTGTCCGCGACTTCCTCGACCTCCCCAGTGAACAGTGCCCCTGCGTGACAGGTGCGTCCGTACTCGTCCAAGTAGGTCTGATCGCCTTTGATACGCATCGCCCGTACTGAAGTCGGCGTCGCCCCGCTCGGTTTCGCCGGCGGCTCGGCGCCACCAGGAGCCTCGATGGTGGGCCCTGACTCGCGCTCGGCGGCGCGCTCCCCGCGCGCTGCGAACTTGCGCCTGAGCTCTGCACGCCAGCGCGCGGCGTTGCTGCCGTCCAGTTGCCCGGCGAAGGCGGCACGGGCGGCGTCGACAAGTTCGGCAGGGGCCCCCGGACCATACTTGGCGATCTCCCACAGCGCGTCATCCGTTGCCATGTCGAGCCCAGTGCAGGTCCGCAAACCCTGGCCACTGAGCACCTCTTCCAGCACGGCGCCGAAAGTCCTCCTCAACTGGTCCTCGGTCGGCCAATCACCGAGCATGGACCCACCCCTCCCTGAAGCGAACGAACTGTCCCGTCCCCTGTACGACGCCCGGCGCGATCGGGCGGGTTCCCGCCGCCGTCACCGCTCGCATCCTGCCGAACGATCCACCCGGCGACAACAACGCCGTCGAGCCGAAGCTCGGTAGTTGTCACATATTGATCTGAAGCGGTTTGGGTTTCGGGTCGTTGGTGGGTGTGAGCGATCTGGTGGGGGACGCGCGGCATCTGTCGCCGTCGGCGCAGGAGGCCCTGCGACTGCGGGCGGTGGCTGCGTTGGTGGCGGGGCGGGACCGTGAGCTCGTGGCAGCGGTCTTCGGGGTGTCGCTGAAGGCGGTCGACACGTGGTGGGCGAAGTGGCGTGGGGCTTTCCGGGCAGTTGTGGACGCGGCGGCTGATCGGTGACCTGATCGCGAAGCTGTACCGGGTACAGCTGACCGAACCGGGGGGCAAGTACCTGAGGCGTTGGGGGCTGTCCTTCCAGCGTCCGGACAAGCGGGCCGTCAAGCAGCACCCGGAGGCCGTGCGCCGCTGGCGCGAGGAGACCTGGCCGGCGATCCGGGTGAAGGTGAGAGGGACGGCGGCGAGATTCTGTTCGCCGACCAGGTCGGCATCCGGTCCGACCAGGCTACCGCCCGCACCTGGGGCGAGAAGGGCAGGACACCGGTCGTGCGGCGGAGCGGGAACCGGTTCTCCGTGAACGCAATGTCGGCGATCAGCGCCAAGGGCCGAGTGCACTTCATGGTCTTCACCGAGAGCTTCACCGCCGAGGTGATGTGCCGTTTCCTGGATCGGCTCGCCGGCCACTTCGACCACAAGTTCCACCTCGTCGTCGACGGGCACTCCGCCCATTCTGATCAATAGGTGTGCTGTCGCATGAGGGTGGTGCCGCCGCAGCGTCGGGAGGCGGCACAGCGGAGGGCGGTGCCGGGGAGGGGCATGCTGTGCCAGGCGGCGAGTCGGATGTACGCGGGTGAAATGTCGGCGCTGATGCCGACGCGTCCGAGGGTTTTGGCAGCCGCTGTGGTGGTGCCGGTGCCGCCGGAGGAGTCCAGGACGGGATCGAGGGCTCCTTCCAGCCCTCTGGGGAGGGCCTGGGGAGCATGCGCGGCTCCACACCGGGGAACCGACCGCCCCCGGCCGCCCGTCCTCCGAGCGGAGTGGCAGGCACTCCGGACCAGCGGCCCGGCGAGGGGAACTACGGCCCATGACATGGGAGTTGGTGGGGGGTGTGTTCGGCGGCCTGCTGGCCGTCGTCGTCCTCGTGGAGATCATCCGTTACGTCCTTCGGCCGCCGGAAGCGCCCTTCGTCCCCGGCCACCATCTGACCGCCGACGGCGCGCGGCTGGCCCGGCGCCTCGCCGCCCAGTACGATGCGCGTTCGCCAACACACCGGGTCCTGGCCTCTCTCCTCTCCCAGCGGAACGCCGCGATAGGCCGATGGGGCGAGAAGTGGACCTCCGCCCCGCCCGTCGATCCGGCCACCCACTGGGAGGGTTGGCGGGAGATCCTCGGGCGCCGCGACCGGCTCGCCCGCCGACTGGTTCGAGAAGTGTCCTTCTCCATCGGGATCAAGGACCTCACATACGGCGGGCCTCGGACCATCCACCTGTGGGAACCCGACGTCCCGGCCTGGGTCGACCGGCTGGAGCCCGCCCCTCGGACCGCGGCCTTCGAGATCCTCAACAGGACCCACCCGAGCCGGCGGTCGGAGCGGCTGGTCGACTCCCAGACGGGCATCCTCGCACTCCGCCACGGCATGACGTTGCTGGCCATCGTCCCGCGCACCCATCCGAACCCCTGACGAGCTCGTGCACGGTAAGCGGTGAGACGTCGAAAGCTGCGGCGGGGGCGGGGCTCACCTCTGTCGTCGCGGGCTCAGGTCGACGGTCTGCTGGTGTGACAGCAGACTGGAGGGGGCCTGAGCCATGTCGCTCACGGCGCCGGCAGCCGCGCCTTCCGTGACCGATGCCGCCCCGCCGACGGGCCACGGCCGGAGCAGGCAAGCCCGTGGGCGGGGGTGGCTTGCCCAGGCTCCCCTTGGGCTTGCCCAGCACCTGTCAGCGGCCGACCGTTTCGGGGTTGCAGGAGCGACGCCGGTGCGGGTCGTCAACGCTGATCTCGGCCGTGTAGCCCATACGTTCCCCAGCCTTCCTTCGCTTGCTACGGGGTGCTGCGGTACTTCAGGCGCTGCGGTGCGCTCCGACGAAGGGCTGGAGGGCTTCCTGCGTGTGTGGAAGGCCGAGTTCGCGCAGCCGGTCGGCGGAAGATCGGGTGAGCCAGGCGTGCCCGTGGCCGGCGAGATCGTGCAGCGGTTGCTGCTGCGCCGCCGTCAGGTCGGCGTAGCGGGGCGTGGGGTGCGGCTGCGGTACGTGGAAGAGGTCCTCGAACGCTCTGCGGGTGCGGGACCCGGAGGAGTCCCAGACGATGCGGGGCAGGCATGCGTCGAGCGTCTCGCGCACGACGGCCGGGTCCGAGCCGGGCGGGAGCGAGTGGAGGGTGCGCTCGATGTGGGCGTGGAGGTCGCCGTCGCAGTAGTCGGTCACGCGGTCGAACGGGCTACGGGCCGCGGCGGCGAGTTCCGCGACGGCGCGGCCGAGCAGGCCGGGGCCGGCGGGCGCTTCCTCGAGGGCGGCAAGACGGATGAGGGCGGTGGCCGCGGCCCACCGCATCAGCGGGTCCGCGGCATCCAGGTAGGGGGTGATGTCCCCGGCTGTGGAAACAGGACCGACAAGGCCGGCGGCGAGCAGCGCCGTGGCCGCGGTGACCGAATCCTCCTCACGGGCGGCAAGGGCAAGAAGGCGGGGCAGAGAAGTGGCAGCGAATTCGGGGAACCAGGCCAGGAGGTAGGCGATCCGGGTCCGCAGACGGGCGTCGGCATCATCGAGCAGGACAAGAAGGCGGGGAAGTTCAGCGAGGACCGCGTCGTAGGACTCCAGTGCCGACCACCGGGAGTCGACCGAACTCGTCGAAGGCGAACGTGCGGCCCGGACGCTCGTTGACCGCGTACTCGATCCGCTCCAGCTTGGCGTCGAACGCGGGGGCCGGGGACTCCTTCCAGGTCTTCGTGCGCTGGAAGGAGATGCCCCGGCGGGTCAGCAGGCAGCGCAGGGCTTCCCGGCCGATCGTGATGGGCCGGGAGATGTTGCGTCGCAGGTGGTCGGCGAGTTTGCGGATCGACCAGCGGGTGAAGCGCTTGCCCAGCCTGGTCGGGCGGGTGGTGGCCGTCTGGACGACGAAGTCCTCGTCATCACCATCGAGTAGGCGGGACGGCTCCCCGCCCATCGAGGGTTGAGGCAGGCGAGCCCGATCTCGTTGAAGCGGTGGATCACGTTGCGGACGGTGTCCTCGTCCGCCTGGAGCAGCCGCGCGATCACCGGAACCGTGCTGCCGCCGGAACCGCACCGAGTTGGTGCTGCTCCCCGCACGATATGTTGCAGCTTCTTCCCCTCCTGCTCGGTCAGCCCGCGGACCCTGACCGGTAACGCCATCCCGCCTCCCCATGCCCGTCGAAGTCGTCACATCCGACCAGCACAACGAGCAACCCGGCAAACGTGACCATGCGCGCGCTGGGCGTGGACGCAGACCTCGGCCGCGGTCCGGGGAGGACAGCTGCTGGTCCACGAGGACCCCCTTCAGTCAGTTCACACAGCGTAGGGTGCGCGGGATCAGGCAGGCCGATGATTGTCTACGCGGTCTTGGCGAAGTTCGCTGCGGCCCCCGGCAGGTCCTCATCCGGCCGGGACCGGCTCGTCGGCCGCAAGTGAGTTGCCTTCGGCGATGCTGCCGCAGGAGGACGGGGCCTCCTTGCCGGCGAACCGGGCGCGCAGCCAGGTGAGGGCGGTGGGCACCGTGGCCGTGGGCGCGGTCACGTGGCTGAGGGCGTCGTACTGCTGGTACCAGACCGCGGCGTCGCCCTCGGCGCAGTACTTCCGCGCCAGCGCCCGTGTGTCCCCGGCGACCGTGATGCCGTCGCCCGAGCCGATGCCCGCGATGTTGCTCGTCGTTCCCTCCAGGAAGCCGGCGTTGCCCTGGCCGATGTAGCCGGGGACCGTCGGGGTCGGTGCCAGGCCGAGGTTGGACTTGTTGACCGCCTCGACGAGCTCGGGTACGGAGTTCGGGTTCGCGTACTCCGGCTTCGCCATCTTCTTCCACGTCAGACCGGGGTAGTGGCCCAGCACGTCGGCGATCGAGGAGTGCTGGTGCTCGTCGACCAGTTTCTTGCCGTAGTCGTTCAGGTACTTCTTGAGGTCGAAGTCGTACGAACGCGCTTGCCCGATGAGCAACTCCGGGATGAGCCCGGACCACACCTGACTGCCTTCGATGTACCTGAGGATGTGCGAGGGCTTCACGAGCACCCCGCCCTCGGCGTATCCCACCAGGCGCGTGTTGACGTCAGGGGCGTACGTGGGCGCGAGGGAGGCGGCCCAGTTCGTCGCGACGGCGCCGCCGGAGTAGCCCATGAGGCCGACGCGCGCGTCGGGGCTGATGCCGGTCCGCGACTGCGCGCTGGAAGCGGCACGCAGGGAGTCCAGCGTGTTGTACCCGTACTCGCGGGAGGCCGTGAGGTGGGCGGCCTGCCCCTCGGTATCAGGGAGGACGACGTCGTAGCCGGACAGCAGGAGCGGCGCCACGAGCGTGGACTCGCCGTTCGCGATCAAGCCGCCGGGCAGCTTGACGTCGCCCGCGACCGCCCGGGACGGACCGTCTTCGGGGTCGAGCGAGTCGTAGAACGACTGGTACGACACGACCTTGCGGCCGTCGCCACCGGGGCTGCGCAGCACGGAGGTCACGCCCGCGGACGGGTGGCCCTGCGCGTCGGTGGTGCGGTAGAGCAGCTGCGTCGCCTGGAGGGGGGTCGCGATACCCAGGACGTGGTACGGCAGGGTCCGGACCTTGAGCACGTCCCCGGGACTGTACGAGGAAAGCGGCTTGCTGCCGTTGTAGGTGTAGAACGCGTCGCCGGGCTGCTGAACGCCGGACGCGACAGCGGGCACGGCGGCGACGGCGAGGGCGACGACGCCCGTGATCGCGGCGTGCCACACTCTGCATGAGCGCATGACTCTCCCAAACGGTGTAAGCGGATCAGAGAGATGACCGCTACGGCCGGAGGGGGGTGGCCGATGGTCGGTTCCGGCGCAACTTAGCAAAGGCACACGGCAGTTGACCAGGGTGCGCCAGGGTTGCATGGGACGAACGGCGGCCGAGGCAGTACCCCCGCTCCGCCAATTCCCTTGTGCCGCCGACCGGCCGGAACGGTGCAGCGCCGGGGCCCTGGCTACCGACCGAGCGCGTCATGCCACGAGCCGGGGGCGAGCGAGCAATTGTCAAGACCTGTGGGTGGAGCTCAGTTCGGATCGCTGTCGTGCAGGGCGAGCTTCAGTCGTGTGAATGCTGTCGGAGACGGCAGTTGAGCCAGGGTGTTCTTGATCTGCTGGGCGATCTCCCCGGGGGTGTTCTTGCTCGTGTCGCATTCGAGGTCGTAGATGCCGTGTGCGCGGACCTGCTCGAACTGCCGCGCGGCAAGACCTGGCGTCCGGTCGCCGCGGATCCGTTCCCGTCGCTCCAGCTCCGGCAACGGGCAGTGAACGCCTACCAGGACGACCCTCTCGGCAGGGAACAGGCTGAGGCAGTCGAGGAGGCGTCAACGCTGCGTCAGCATGTGGTCCACCACGACGTGGTTGCCGGCCGCGGACATCCCGGCGACGGCGCGGTGGAAGCCCAAGGCGGTTCGGTCGATCTCGGCCTGCAGGTGTTCGTCAGGGATGTCCCGATCGGACCGCATCGCGTGGAAGGCGTCCACCGGCATGTGAAAGAACGATTCGTCCAGGATCTGGAGAAGTTCTCGGGCGATGCTCGACTTGCCGGAGCTCGAAGTTCCGTTCAGGAAGATGATCAGACCGCCCGGTCCCTGGTAAGGCAGTGCAACACCGCGGGTCCCGCCAGCCGGGGCGTTGGCCGGGGCGGGATCCGGTGATCGCACGCCTGCCTGGGCCGCGGCCGGGCTGCCAGCGCCGCGGGTGACCTTCGTCCGCAGCTTGACCGTGGAGAACGTGGACTCGGTCGGGTTGGTGGTCCGCAGGTGGACCCAGTGCTCAGCGGGGAAGGCGTAGAACGCCGACAGCTCGTCCTGGTCATCGGTGGTCTTCGCGACGGCCTTGGGCCACGTCGTGCCATAGGTGCGAGCGGACGCCTCGAAACCCAGCAACGCTGGAGACGAGCGGTGGGGACACCTCGGCCGGCACCCGCCACAAGCCCATGGCGCCGTCGCCGATGACGAGCTCGGGGTCGCGCATGCCGCGGCGGCGGCAGTCCCGCAGCAGGTCGGCCCACGACTCGGTCGATTCCCGGAGCCCCTCGGCGATCGAGATGAGCTCCTTGGCATCGTCCAGGCGGACACCGAGCAGGACCAGGACGCACGAGTGCGCCTGCCCGAGCCGGACCTTGGGGTGGACGCCGTCCGCCCACACGTGGACGAAGTCGCCGTCGGACGGGTCCCGGTCCTGGAAGGCGGCGTGGTCCTCGCTCCACCGCTTCGTCAGCCGGGTCGCGGTCGCCGGCGACAGGCCGGCCGCGCCGCCGAGGAACCGCTCCAGCGCCGGCACGAAGTCACCGGACGACAATCCGTACAGGAGAGCAGCCGCAGGACCTCCGAGATCTTCGGCGACTTACGGCACCACGGAGCCGGGACCTTCGAAGAGAACCGCTTGCGCTCGCCGGTGGCATCGTCGACGCGACGGTCGTTCACACGCGGGGCCTTCACCTCGACCGGGCCAGCCGCCGTCACCACGGGTCCGGGGCCGGTGGTGGCCGTTGCGGACCACCAGACGTCACCCATGCCCGTCGGTCTCGGCTGCCAACTCGGCCATGCACTGGTTTACTTCCGCTTCCAGTGCGGCGGCCGGCATCCGGCTGGCGCCCTCGCGGACGATCTCGTCGATCAAGGAGCCGGACCGGGTGGAACCGTCCTCGGCGACCAGGCCGAGCACGGGCGTACCTGCCGGCGCCGGTCAGTCTTCAGACTGCGACGGTGAACGTGAGTTGCCGCGGCGAGGGGGTCGTCGACTGCGGCCTTCACCGCGTGTCCTCGGCCAGCAGCCGCAGCGCTTCCAGGGCCACGGCGCCGGCCCGCGCGACGCCGTCCGCGACCACTCGGCGGTGCGGGTCGTAGCCGCCGGTGGCTTCCACGTCCACGAGGTCGTCGGCGTTCGTCCCGTCCACCACCAGCACGCCGCCCGCGGTCAGTCCGCGCAGGGAGGCCGTCACCAGCAGCGCGGAGAGTTCCATCTCGATCGCGGCCACCCCGGCCTTCCCGTACTCCGTGACGGGGAGCAGGCCGGGCTGGAACGCGGCGCGGCTCCAGACGATGCCCCGGTGGTGGGGGGCGGATGCCTCGCGGGCCGCCCTCGCGAGGGCGAGGACCGCCTCGGGCGCGGCCACTGCGGGATACTCCGGCGGCAGCAGCTGTCCGGTCACTCCGTCGTCGCGGACCGCCCCCTCCGCGATCACCAGGTCGCCGTCGGCTATGCCGGAGCGGATCGCCCCCGCCGTGCCCAGTCTGATGAGGGTGCGCACGCCCGAGTCGGCCAGCTCCCGGAAGAGCAGGATCGCTCCGGGGCCGCCGACACCGTGCGAGGCGACCGCGACAGGGAGCCCTGCCCAACTCCCGGTGAAGAGACGGTACTCACGGTGGTGGGACACTTCCTTGGCATCGTCCAGGAGTTCCGCGACGGTCGCGGCCCGCGCCGGATCGCCCACTACCAGCGCGGAAGAGGGCAGGCCGGTGCTCGGGATGCGGGTGAGGGGCAGCAGGTCCAGCGTCATATGACGGCTCCGGTTGTCGTACGGGCGGCACGGCGGCGTCGCGCCGTGGTCAGGAAGAGCGCCGCGAGGGTGACGGCGTACGGGGCGGCGTCCGTGGCCTGCTGTGGGAGGCCGAGGCCCTGCAGGCGGAAGCCGACCGCTTCGGTGAGGGCGAACAGCAGGGCCGCGAGCAGTACGCCCACGGGTGTGGCGCGCCCGAGCATGACCGCGACCACGGCGATCCAGCCGCGGCCCGCGGTCATGTTCTCGGAGAACAAGGTGACGTTCCCGAGCGCCAGTTGGGCACCCGCGAGCCCGCACAGCACTCCGGAGGCCAGCACCGCGCCGTACCGGTAGGTGGCGGGGCTGACCCCCAGGGCCGCCGCGGCGTCGGGCGCTTCGCCGGCCCCGCGCAGCCGCAGTCCCCACACGTGCCGGGTGAGCATGAAGGCGGTGAAGGCGGCGACGGCCCAGGAGAGGTAGGCGAGCGGAGACTGTCCGCCGATCAGCGGAAGCCCGGTGAGGCCGGGGTCGTCGAAGGTGCCGCGTACTCCGAGAACCGTGCGCAGCAGGAATCCGGTGAGTCCGAGGGCGAGGAGGTTCATGGCCACGCCCAGCACGACGGCGTCGCCGCGCAGGGTGACCGCGCCCACGGCCAGGATCAGGGAGTACGCCGCGGCGGCGAGGGCTGCCGCGGCCACACCCAGCCACGGACTGCCGGTGAACCAACTCGTGGCGACGGCGCTGAAGCAGCCGATCAGCATCATGCCTTCGAGGCCGATGTTGAAGACGCCGGCCCGCTCGCAGATCGCCCCGCCGAGGGCGGTGAGCAGGATCGGGGTCAGCGCGCGCAGCACCGAGGGGAAGAGGTCGAGGTCGAGGCTCATCAGGCGGCCGCCCTCTCGTCGCCCCGCGTACTCCGGCCGGCCGGGCGCCACCGGGGCATCCGCAGCCGGGCGGCGAGGAAGACGATGACCAGGGCCTGCAGTACCTGGGTCAGCTCGCGCGGTACCTCGGTGGCGCGCTCCATGCTCAGGCCGCCGACCTGAAGGGCGGTGAAGAAGAACGCGGCGAGGACGGTGCCGAGCGGTGCGGCGGCGGCGAGCAGCGCCGCCGTCAGCCCGGTCCAGGTGTAGCCGGGCGCCGTGAGCGCGCCGTCGAGGAAGCGGTAGGGGAAGCTCAGCACCCCGATCGCCCCGACCAGGCCGGCGAGGGCGCCGGAGGTGGCCATCAGGCGCAGCGTCAGCCGGGGCCGGTCCACCCCGGCGTATGCGGCGAACCGCGGGTTGAGGCCGGTCATGCGGACCTCGTAACCGGAGCTGGTGCGCGCGTCGACGAAGGCGTGGACGACGGCCGCGGCGGCGACGAGGAGCAGGCCGACGGTGATCATGGTCGATCCGAGGGTGGGCAGGGCGACGCCTTCGGGCAGCCGCCGCGTCTGCGGGAGGCTGGAGCCGGGCTCCTTGAGCGGATAGCGCGCCAGGTACGAGGCGAAGGAGACGGCCGGGTAGGACAGGAGCAGGCTGCTGACCAGCAGCGGAACCCCGAGCCGGGTTTCGCAGACCGCGGCGAGGACGGCGTACGCGGCGCCGGCGGCCATGCCGGCGAGGAGGGCCGCGGCGACGGCGAGGGGGGCGGGCAGTGGGGCGTAGAGGCCGGTGACCGTGGCGGCGAGGCCGCCGAGCACCAGTTGGCCGTCGCCGCCGAGGTTGACGAGTCCGCCGCGCAGCGGTACGGCCAGTGCGAGGGCCATGCCGAGGACGCTGGTGCCGGTGGTCAGGGTGGCGGCGAGCCCGTCGGGGCCGAGCGAGCCGCTGAACAGGGCGGTGTACCCGTCGAGCGGGTCCGCCCCGGCGCCGGCCAGGAGCAGCGCTCCGATGACGAGGGCGGCGACGACGGAGAACAGGACGGGTGAGCGCAGGAGGTCCGTGCGCGAAGAGGGGGTGGCCGTTGCGGTCATGCCGGTCGGGCCTCCGCTCCGGCGAGGGCGAGGCCCAGGCTCTGTTCGTCGGCCTCGTCGCGGGTGTAGGAGGCCGCGATCCGGCCCTCGAACATGACGAGGACCCGGTCGGACAGGGCGCGGATCTCGCTGAGTTCCGCCGAGACGAGGAGCACCGCGTGGCCCGCGTCGCGGTAGGCGACCAGTTGGTCGTGGATGTGCCGGACCGCGCCGACGTCCACGCCACGCGTGGGCTGTTCCACGAGCAGCAGGGGTGCCTCGTGGGCGAGTTCACGGCCCACGAGGAGTTTTTGGAGGTTGCCCCCGGACAGTGCGCCGGCCGGGGTGGCGGGTGAGTGCGTCTTGATGCCGAAGCGGTCGATCAGGGTGCGGGCGTGCGCTCGCAGGACCGCGGGACGCAGCAGTCCGCGGCGGGTGGCGAGCCGCCGGTGATGACCCATCGCCAGGTTCTCCGCGACGGAGGCGGTGGGCGCGGTGCCCACGGCCGCGCGGTCCTCGGGAATGTAGGCGAGGCCCGCTGCGCGACGCCGGGCGGGTGAGGCGTGCGTGATGTCGTGCCCGGCGAGTTCGATGCGGCCTGCGTCGACGGGGCGCAGGCCGGCCAGCGCCTCGATGAGTTCGCTCTGGCCGTTGCCCGCGACACCGGCGATTCCGACGATCTCGCCGCCCCGCACGGTCAGGTCCACTCCGCGTACGCCCGACACGGTCAGCACCGCCCGGCCGGGGGTGCCCGGCGGTTGGAGCCGGTCCAGGTCCACGCGGCGGCCCGTCATCGCCTCGGCGAGTTCGGCCGCAGTGGTGTCACGCGTGCGCAGCCGGGCGGTGACCCGCCCGTCGCGCAGCACGGTGACGCGGTCGGTGCCCTCCAGCACCTCAGACAGTTTGTGGGTGACGAGGATGACGGAACGGCCCTGCGCGACCAGCGACTTGAGGACGGTGAACAGCCGGCCGGCCTCGCCGGGAGTGAGCACGGCTGTCGGCTCGTCGAGGATCAGGACGCGGGCGCCGCGGTGCAGCAGCCTGAGGATCTCCACCCGCTGCCGCACTCCGACGGGCAGGGCGCCGACGAGGGCGTCGGGGTCGACGGGCAGCCCGTGTTCCTCGGCGAGTTCGGCGACCCGGCGGCGCGCGGCCGCCCGGTCGAGGAGTCCGTGACGGCGGGGTTCGGCGCGGAAGACGACGTTCTCGGCGACCGTCAGCGAGTCGAAGAGTCGGAAGCCCTGGTGAACCATGCCGAGTCCGGCGTCGATCGCGTCCGACGGGCCGGAGAAGCGGACTTCGCGCCCGTCGATCCGGATCGTGCCCGCGTCCGGCCGCACCTCCCCGTACAGGACGGACATGAGGGTGGACTTCCCTGCACCGTTCTCCCCCATCAGGGCGTGGATCTCGCCGCTCCGCACGCTCAGGTCGACGGCGTCGTTCGCCAGGGTGCCGGGGTAGCGCTTGGTGATGCCGGTGAGCTCGACGACCGTCTCGTCGGAACTAGTTGGCAGCCGGGTCATTGACCTTCAGCTCCCCGGAGACGATCTGGTCGCGCAGCTGCTTCACCCGGTCGAGGACCTGGGGGTGCTGTGCGATGACGCACTGGGATCCGGCGACGTTCTCCTCCAGGCCGGTCAGGCTGATGCCGCCCTCCTTGAGCCCGTAGGAGACGATTCCGCCGGCCTGGCCGCCGCCGAGCACCTGCTCGATGCCCTTGCGCACAGCTACGTCGGTCTTCTTGATGACGTTGTCGACGACGGTGCCGGGCGCGGAGACGCACTGGTTGACGTCCACGCCGTACGCGAAGGCGCCCTTGGCCTTCGCTGCCTCGAAGACGCCGTAGTTGCCTGCGGCCGCGGCCGCCATCACCTGGTCGGTCCCGCCCGAGACCAGCGAGTTCGCCTGCTCCTTGGCACGGGCCGAATCGTTGAAGGGAGACTGGCCGCCGACGAAGCGGGTGGACGCCTCGCTCGAAGGCGCGGTCGCCTTCGCACCGGCCGCGAACGGATCGCTCTACCGCCGGAACTGCGGAGTGTCGAGGACGTCCACCGCCCCGACCTTGCCGCTCTTGCTGAGCAGTCCGGCTTCGGCACCGGCCAGGAAGACGGCTTCGTGCTCCCGGAAGACGGCGCAGCTCACGTTGGCGTACGTCTTCCCGGTGCAGGCGTCGACCACGAGGAACTTCTGGTCCGGGTGGGCCTCGGCCTGCTGGGCGACCAGGTCGGCGAATTCGAAGCCGACCAGGACGATGACCGCGGGCTTGGCGTCGACGGCGGCCTGGACGTTCTGCTGCCGGGAGGCCACGTCGGTGGACTCGTACACCTTGGAGCTGCCGGAGCGGGCCGTGGCTGCGGCCTTCACTCCGTCCACGGAGAGTTTCAGGAACTCGTTCTGCCCCACCGCGTCGGGGGTGACGAGCGTGAACGCGGGGCCGTCGCCCTTGCCGCCCTCCTCCTTCTTCGCCGCTGCGGCGTTGCAGCCGGTGGCGAGCAGCGCGCCTCCCGCCACGGTCGCGGCGAGTCGAAGGGCGCGGGTACGGGATCTCCGGGACATGGAGGTGACCTTCCGGGACGGCACAGGAGTACGGCGTACGGGGGTACGGCAGCTCGGTGGTGCGCGGGGGTGGGCGACCGCTCGGATGTGAACGGCGTGGTGCATCGATGAAATCGATGTGAAATCGGACGAGTTGTGAAACGGCTCGTCAGTGGTCCGGCGAAGGGGCGCTCAGCCGCGACAGGCGTCGCTGGCACACCGGCCGTAGTCGAGGTAGCGGCGCAGCGTCAGCAGCATGTGCGCTCTCCCCCCTCGGACTAGGTGCAACAGATCGTTGAGGCCAGGAGAGTAACACCGGGTGCGGCCGGCCCGCCCTCCGTCTCGAACTGTGGTTCCCCCGGCTGCTGTACGGTGACGCGCACCCCTCCCTCCCCACCTTTCTTCCGAGCCTTTGGAGTGCACTGCCATGACCAGGGAACTGCGCGCCGTCGAGTGGACCGGCGACGGTCTCGCACTGATCGACCAGACCGCGCTGCCACAGCGCAGGGAGGTACTGCGCGTAACGGACGTGGACGGCCTGGTGAACGCGATCCGGAGGCTCGTGGTGCGCGGAGCCCCGGCGATCGGGGCGGCGGGGGCGTACGGGGTGGCCATCGCCCTGCTGCAGGCGGAGCGCGAGGGGTGGGACGGCACCCGGATACGTGGGGAGGTGGCCCGGATCCGGGCGGCTCGGCCGACCGCGGTCAACCTGGCTGTCTCCGTGGACCGGGTGCTGGCCCGGCTGGAGGAGGGTGTGGCGGCGGTGCTGGCCGAGGCGGTCGCCGTGCAGCGCGAGGACGTGGAGGCCAACCACGCGCTGGGCACGCACGGCGCGGACTGGCTGCAGAAGCGGCAGGGCGAGGACCGCCCGCTGCGCATCCTGACGCACTGCAACACCGGGGCGCTCGCCACGGCCGGCTGGGGGACGGCACTCGGAGTGGTCCGTGAACTGCATGCCCGGGGGCGGCTGGAGACGGTGTACGCCGACGAAACGCGGCCGCTCCTGCAGGGCGCTCGACTGACCGCCTGGGAGCTGGCCGAGGAGGGTATCGCGCACTACGTCCAGGCCGACGGAGCGGCGGCCGGAACCATTCTGCGCGGGGAGGTCGACGCCGCGGTGGTGGGCGCCGACCGGATCGCCGCGAACGGCGACACCGCGAACAAGGTCGGCACGGTCGGCGTCGCGCTGGCCTGTGCCTACGCGGGCATCCCGTTCGTCGTGGCCGCTCCCACCACGACGGTGGACCTGGCGACCGCGCACGGAGACGACATCACCATCGAACTCCGCGACGAGAGCGAGGTGTTGGGGTGGGCGGGCGTCCGGACCACCCCGGCCGGCTCCCGCGGCCACAACCCCGCCTTCGACGTGACGCCGGGCGCTCTGGTGACCGCCCTGGTCACCGAAAGGGGTGTCCTGGAGGTCTCGGCGGGCGAACTGCCCGGCCTGCACCTGGCCTGAGCCCCGCCCGGTCGGATCCGTCCACGCCGAAGGGGCGCTCCCCGCACCGGGGCGCGCCCTCGGCGGAGAGGCCCTCGTCAGCCGGCCGCCAGCTCCAGTTCCAGGAGCCATTCGACGATCTCGGTGTGGTGGCGCGCCTGGCGCGGTGAGTCGCCCCACACGTACAGCCCGTGGCCCGCCACGACCACCGCCGGCATCCGCGGGTCCCGGGCGGCTTCCAGGCGGTCTCCCAGCACCCGCATGTCCTGGCTGTTGGCTACCACGGGCAGGGTGATCTCCTCCCCCTCGGCAGGGTGGCCGACGCCCTTGAGCATCTCCAGGTCCCTCAGCACGATGCCTCCGGGCTGCCTGCGCCCCATGAGGACGGAGGCGACCGTGTGCACGTGCACCACCGCGTTCGCACCGGTGAGGCGGGCCACCCGGGCGTGCAGCTCGGCCTCGGCGGACGGTCTGCCGCCGCTCACCGCCGCGCCCTGCCCGTCGACCACCACCACGTCCTCGGCGGTGAGTTCGCCCTTGTCGTGGCCGCTCGCCGTGACGGCCAGCCGGAAGGGCTCGCGGGAGAGGAGTACCGAGAGGTTGCCCGAGGTGCCGCGCATCCAGCCGAAGGAGGCGAAACGTGCTGCCTCGGCCGCCAATACCGCACCCGCCTGTTCCAGGCCGGTCGACCTCGTCACGTTCCGCTCCCCACCACGTCGATGTGCTCGAAGGTACGGGCCTGCGCGTGGCCGCCCGGCCCCTGCTCGTAGAACGGCTCCCCCGGCCGCCGCACGCCCACCGTCCGCCAGCCCGCCGCCCGGGCCGCGTCCAGTTCGCCCGGACGGTCGGAGAGGAACAGCAGCCGGGCCGGGAGGATCCCGGTGTCCGCGGCGATCGCGCGGAAGGATCCTGCCTCCAGCTTCGGTCCCGCGTTGTCCGTGTCGTACCAGTCGGTGACGAGGTCGCGCAGATCGCCCTCGGGACTGTGTCCGAACCACGCCCGCTGCGCGGCCGCCGACCCGGACGAGTACACGTACAGCCGCACGCCCGCCGCATGCCAGCGTCGCAGCGCGGGCACCACGTCCCCGTAGAAGTGCGAGACGAGCTCGCCGCGCGCGAACCCCTCGGCCCACAGCACGCCCTGGAGCGTCTTCAGCGGCGTCGCCTTGCGGTCCTCGTCGAGCCAGGCGTTCAGTGCCTGCTCGATCCGCGCCGGGCCCGCGTCCGGCTCCCCCAGCTCGGTCCGTACCCGGGCGAGGGCGTGGGCCACCTCCGGTTCCCCGGACCGCTCGGCGATCAGGGCGCCGAATCGCTCGCGCGCGTACGGATAGAGCACGTCGACGACGAAGCCGGTGGCACTCGTGGTGCCCTCGATGTCCAGTACGACGGCGTCCACGCTGTGGCTCACGCCGCGTGCTCCGCCGTGACCGTGTCGAAATCGGGGAAACGACGAGAGATGCCACTGCCCGTGAAGGTGCCGATCCAGCCGTCCTCCTCGTGGAAGAAGCGGATCGCGGTGAAGGCCGGCCGGGTGCCCATGTCGAACCAGTGCGTGGTGCCCTTCGGCACGCCGAGGAGGTCGCCCCGCTCGCACAGCACCGCGTGGACCTCGTCGGCCACGTGCAGGTAGAAGATGCCGGAGCCCGCGACGAAGAAGCGCACCTCGTCGTCGTCGTCATGCGTGTGTTCCTCCAGGAACCTCTCCCGCGCGGCCTTCGCCTTCTCGGCGAAGCCGGGGTCGTCGCCCGGGTGCAGGGCGACCACGTCGACGGTGGCGAAGCCCTCCGCCGCGGTCAGCCGGTCGATCTCCGCCCGGTAGGCGGCGAAGACGGCATCACTGTCGGCGTTCACCGGGACGTCCTCGCGCACCGGCCAGCGTTCGTAGCGGACCCCGAGCGGCGCCAGTGCCGCGGCGATCTCGGCGGGCTCTGAGGTACGGCGTACGACGGTTTCGGGGCCGCTCTCCGGCCAGGTCGTCAGCAGCGTCACGGAATGCTCCAGGGTGGAATGAGTGGCGTACGGGGGTGCGGGCCCCTGGCCCGGGGCCGATTCTCGCCGTCCGTTGTTGCCGCAGCGTGGCGGCCGTATGGCAGGTGCCACAGGCGGCCGGCCCCGCACCCGACGGTGACCCGCTTACGATCAGCACCGGGACCCCGGCTCCCCGCGCGGTCCGTACGCGCGACCGCCCCGCCGGAACCACGTGCCCAAGTGAGGAACCAGAGATGCCCGCCCCGCTGAACAGCCCCTATCAGCAACTCCGCGGCGGCGACGGCCGACGGGAGGCGAACACCTCCGCGGTACTGCGGACCGTGCTCGACCACGGTCCGGTGGCCCGCAGGCGGATCGCGGCCCTCACCGGGCTCAGCCCGGCGGCGGTCTCACGGCAGGTGGTCGACCTCGCCCGGCTGGGGCTGGTGCGGGAGCGCCCCGAACTGGTCGCCGCGGCGGGGGTCGGCCGCCCGCAGGTCCCGGTGGACATCGACCCCGGGCGGGTCGCGGTGGCCGGTGTGCACATCGGGGTGCCGGGCGCGACGCTGTCGCTGATCGACCTGCGCGGACGCATCCTGGCCCGGGAGGACGTGAGCAGTCGGGGGCTCGGGGGGACCGCGATCCTCGAACGGGTGACCAGGCGGCTGCCGGCCTTCCTCGCCGCGCACAAGGGTGCCCTCAGCATCGCGGGTGTGGGTGCGGTGCTGGGGGGAAGGGTGGATCCGGAGCGGGGGATCGCGGTCCGGCACGAGCCGCTCGGCTGGTACGAAGTACCGCTGCGCGACGCACTGGAACGAGCCACCGGACTGCCGGTGTACGTCGACAACCACGCGCGCGCCCTCGCCCAGTCGGAGATCCTCTTCGGCCACCCCGACGCGCAGCACAGCATCGTGGCGATCTTCGTGGGCCATGTGGTCGACGCGGCCCTGGGCAGTGGCGGCCGGGTGCACCTCGGCCCGCGCGCGGCCACCAGCGACCTGGCCCACCAGCCCGTCCCCGGCAGCCGGGCGCAGTGTCCCTGCGGTCGGACCGGCTGCTTCGAGGCCGTCGTATCCGACACCGCCCTGTTCGAGGAAGCCACTGATCGGGGCGTCATCGCCGAACCCGACCGCGCGCTGCTCTCCACGGCCGTGGCGGCGGGACATCCCGGCGCCGACCGTCTGGTGCGGCGCCGGGCACGGCTGATCGGCCGGGCCGTCGCGCTCCTGGCCGACCTGGTCAACCCGGATGTGGTGGTGGTGCACGAGACGTTCTCCGGGGCCCATCCGAGGTACCTCGACGCGATCCGCACGGAGGCGGTCGGGCGCTCGCACCTGTGCGACGACCCGGAGCGGATCGTCGCGCCGGGAACCGGGGAACGGGCTCTGGACGTCGCGGCCGGCACGGCTGTTCTGGCCCACATCTACGGTGATCCACTGCGAACAGTGGCGTTTGACCAATCATCGGGTCTCTGACAACCTGCGCGCATGACCCCGACCGTGCGGCTCGTCTCCCGCAGGCATGTCGACCTCTGTCGGCACGCCAGCGCGATCTGTGCCGTGCCGTCGCCGGGCTGTCCTCGCTGATTTCTGCGGTTTCAGCCTGCCTCCGGGCCGCCCCGGATCCGTTCCCGCCCGACGGGACCCCGGTGAGACGCGGCCGGCCACACCCCGCGTACCGCGCCACGCGCTCCTGACCGGACCGCCGCGACGCCACCCCCTGCGATGGATCACACCAGGTCCCACCTGCAGTTAATTAGTTCCGCTCAGATTGCAATTAACTTCTCCTCTCGATTTCCCCCTCGCCAAGGCGGTTCCACCATGACCACGCTCCCCCACCTCTCCCGCCGGGGCCTGCTCCGCGCCCTGGGCGCCGGCTCCGTCCTCATGACACTGGGCGCCTGCCGTTCCGCGGTCGACGACAGCGCACCCGCCGGCTCGGCGAGTCCCGGCAGGGGCGGCACCCTGACGGTCGCGCACGGTGTCGACTTCACTCCGGCCCTGCTCTTCGCGGTGAGCGCGATGACGCTCGTCCCCCGCCTGGTGTTCAACACCCTCACCCGCTACGACGACAAGCTGCGGCCGCAGCCGGAGCTGGCGAAGTCCTGGCAGGTCGCCCCGGACGGCAAGAGCATCACCTTCGTGCTCCGCGACGACGTCACCTTCCACAACGGCCGCACGTTCACGGCGGATGACGTCATCTTCGCGGTACAGAACCTTCAGAACCCCGTGCGCGCCGCACAGTTGCGGTCCACGGCGGCCGCCGTCACCTCGTTCGAGAAGCGGGGCGACCACGAGATCACACTCGGTCTCGCACATCCCGTCAGCAACCTGTTCGACCTCTTCGAGTTCATGTTCATCGCCGACAAGGACACGGTCGAGGACGCGGTCGCCGGCAAGCAGCTCATCGGCACCGGGCCCTACACCTTCACCGGCCGCAACCCCGGCGCTTCCATCAGCTTCGCGCGCAACGAGCGCTACTGGCAGCCCGGCCGTCCTTACCTGGACAAGGTCGAGATACGCATCATCCCGCAGCCCGATTCGCTGCTCTCCTCGCTGCGCACCGCCCAGTCACAGCTCTCGTACGACGTCCGGGGCCAGGACGTGGCGCAGCTGAAGGACGACAAGCAGTTCCGCATCAAGGGCTACGACACCGGCGCCGGCGCCCTCTACCTCGGCGCGAACGTCAAGGAGCAGTACACCAGCGACAAGCGCGTACGCCAGGCGCTCGCCTGGGCCGTCGACCGCGAACGCATCGTCAAGCAGGTCCTCGGCGGCTACGGCCAGGCGAGCGCTGCCCCTTGGCCCAGGTCATCCCCGGCGTACAGCGACGCCAACGCCGCCCGCTACAAGCACGATCCGGACAAGGCGCGGGCCCTGCTGAAGGAGGCCGGCCACGACACGCTGTCCCTGCCGCTCGCCCACGCCTCGGTGCCGAGAGTCACGGCCATCGCCCAGATCATCCAGTACGACCTGAAGCAGATCGGCATCACCACCGAGCTCCAGCCCTACGACTCGGCGACCATGCAGAAGAAACTGATCGCCCAGCAGATGCCGGCCCTCTGGACGATGGGGCACGGGTTCGCGCAGGTCCACCCGTCCACCCTGGCCGTCAGCGCCTACCCCTTCAACGAGGCGAAGAACACCTCTCAATTCAGCTCGGCCGCCTATACGGAAGCGGTACGCGACGCATGGGTGCGCAGCGACGCGGAAGGTCCCGAGGCGCTGGGGGCCTACCAGCGGATCAGCGACCAGCTCCTCGACGAGGCCTTCATCATCGACCTGGCGGTGGAGGCTTCGGTGGAGGTCGCCACGGCCAAGGTCCACGGAGCGGACCTCAACAAGTTCGGCTACCTCATCCTCGACGACGCCTACCTGGTGTGACGCCGTGGGCTCCTACCTGTTGAAGAGGGTTCCTTCCGCGCTGCTCGTCCTGGCGCTCGCCTCGTTCGCCATCTTCGTCATCCTGCGCCTCATCCCCGGCGACCCCGCCACCACCCTGGCGGGACCGGACGCCGGACCCGCTGCCATCGAGGCGATCCGCGGCCGACTCGGCCTGGACCAGCCGCTGCCCGGCCAGTACCTCACCTGGCTCGGCGATCTCGTGCACGGCGACCTCGGCCCCTCGTACGCCATCGGCGGCGAGGTCTCCGAGCTGATCGGTCAGGGGCTGGGGCGGACGGTGGAGCTGACGATCGGCGCGCTGGTGCTGGTGGTCGTGCTCGGCCTGGCCCTCGGGCTGCTGGGGGCGACCGGGCGCGGCCGCGGGGTGCGCGCCGCGGCGCAGGCGGTCACCACCGCCTCGCTGGCCGTGCCGCCGTTCGTGACCGGGATCGTGCTGGTACTGGTGTTCGCGGTGGGCCTTCGCCTGCTGCCCGCCGGCGGATACCGGTCGGTGCGCGATGCCCCCGACATCGGCCTGCAGTACCTGCTGCTGCCGGCGCTGTGTCTCGCCCTGCCGAGCGCCGCCGTCCTCGGCCGCTACCTCAAGGACGGGCTGGCGCGCGCCCTGGCCGAGGACTACGTACGCACCGCCACGGCCGTGGGCGTCAGCCGTCGGCGCATCGTCTGGCGCCACGCACTGCCCAACGCCCTGCCGCCCGTGGTCACCGTACTCGGTATGCAGATCGGACAGTTGCTCAGCGGGGCGGTGCTGGTGGAGGCCGTCTTCGCCTGGCCGGGTCTCGGCATGCTCGCCGAACAGGGTGTGATCCGCCGCGACTACCCCGTGGTCCAGGCACTGCTCCTGCTGCTGGTAGCGGTGTTCGTCGCCGTGCAGCTGATCACCGACCTCGTCTACGCCTGGCTGGACCCCCGGATCAGGTGGGCTTGACCGTGACCATCACGACCACATCCTCCTCGTTCCGCGCCCGCAACCGCTACCTGGCCGGGCTGCTCGGTGTCCGCGGCATCGCCGGACTCACGTTGGTGTCCGCGGTCGCAGTGGCCGGACTGCTGGCTCCGTTGCTCACGTCCGCCGATCCCCTGGCGCAAAGCGGTGACGCACTGGCCGGGCCTTCAACGGGGCATCCGTTCGGAACGGACGACCTCGGGCGCGATCTGTTCAGCAGGGTGCTGCACGGCATCCGTGCCGACCTCGCCATCGGCCTCACGGCCGTGCCCGTCGCCGCAGCGGCGGGTTGCGCCCTCGCCCTGCTCTCCGTCTCCTCGCGGGCCGCCGATGTCGCCGTCCAGCGGTCCTTCGACCTGGTGTTGGCCTTCCCCGGCCTGATCCTCGCCCTGACCATCACCGCCGTCTCGGGGCCGGGACGACTGCCGATCGTGGTCGTCATCGCGCTGGCGGAGGCACCCGCCTTCGGACGGCTGCTGCGGGGCGCCGTCCTCGTACAGCGCGAGCGCGAGTACGCCGTCGCCGCACGGGTGGGCGGGGCGGGGCGGCTGCGCGTCCTGGTCCGCCATGTGCTGCCCAACGCGATCGACCCCGTCGTGGTGCAGATCGCCACCGCCCTGTCGATCGCCGTGTTCATCGAGGGCGCCATGAGCTTCATCGGCGTCGGCATCCGGCCGCCGGAGCCCTCCCTCGGCAGCGTCCTCAGCCAGTCCACGGCCTACCTCGGCACCCATCCCACCTTCGCGGTGGCACCGCTGATCGCGGTGACCGCACTCGTCGTCGGCTTCACTCTCATAGCGGAAGCCCTGAACCGGGGGATCCGGCAGTGAGCCCAGCCACGACCCACCTCGCCACCGGCACCGGCACCGGCACCGGCACCGGCACCACCGCCGGACGCGCCGCTCCCCTGCTCGACGTACGCCGCCTGCACGTCACCTTCCCCCTCGGTGCCGGGACCGTGCGGGCCGTCCGGGGCATCGACTTCGCCCTCGCCCCCGGCGAGACGCTGGGTGTCGTAGGCGAGTCCGGCTCGGGCAAGTCGACCCTGGCCCTCGCACTCACGCACATGCTGCCGGGCGGTGGCCGCGTCACCGGCGGCTCCGTACTGCTCGACGGCGAAGACCTGACCGCAGCCCGGGAAGAGGCGCTGCGCCGCGTACGGGGAAGCCGGATCGGAATGATCTTCCAGGACCCGATGGCCTCCCTCAACCCGGTGCTCTCCATCGGACAGCACCTGGACGAGGCGATGCGGGCCCACGGGCGCGGCGACCGGCGTGCGCGTCGGGGCCGCGCGCTCGAACTCCTCGGTCTGGTCGGCATTCCCGCCCCCGAACGGCGGATCGACGACCACCCCCACCAGTTCTCCGGCGGCATGCGCCAGCGCGTGATGATCGCCCTCGCGCTGGCCAACGAACCGGACGGGCTGATCGCCGACGAACCGACCACGGCGCTCGACGCCACCGTCCAGGACCAGATCCTGCAGCTGCTCGAACGGCTGAACCGGGAGACCGGCACCGCTCTCGTCCTCGTCACCCACGACATCGGAGCCGTCGCACGCGTCTGCCGGCGGGTGATGGTGATGTACGGAGGAAAGGCCGTCGAGGAAGGACCCACCGAGCACGTACTCGCCCGCCCCCGACATCCTTACACCGCAGGCCTGCTGGCGGCCGTGCCACGCCTGGAGTCCCCTTCGGGCACCCGCCTGCTCGGCATTCCCGGCAGCCCGCCCGACCCCGCCGCCCCCGACGGGGGGTGCGGCTTCGCACCCCGGTGCCCGCTGGCCGAGGACCGCTGCCATGAGCAGGAGCCCCCGCTGACGGGAACCGCGGCCGGCGCGCGTTCCGCGTGCTGGGTCACCGGCCCGAAGGACGTCACCGCCGACGGGGAAGCCGCCGAGGACCGCGGGGCACGGCCGGCCGTGGAGCCGTCCGCCGCGCCGCTGCTGGAGGTCACCGCGCTGCGCAAGACCTTCCCCGGCCGGGGCCGGGCCGGACGCCGCGATCCGGTGGTCGCCCTGGACGGAGTCGACCTCGTCCTGCACGCCGGTGAGACGCTGGGGATCGTGGGCGAGTCGGGATCGGGCAAGTCCACGCTCGCGCGCACCCTCGTCCGGGTGTACGAACCGACCTCGGGGGACATCCGGTTCCGGGGGCGGAACCTGTCCGCTGCGTCGCCGGAGACGACCAAGGCACTGCGCCGTGAGGTCCAGATGGTCTTCCAGGACCCCTTCTCCTCACTCAACCCCCGGATGACCGTGCGGCAGATCATCGCCGAGCCGCTGATCGCGCACGGCCTCGGCGACCGCGCGCAACGGGCGGAGCGGGTGGCCGCTCTGCTACGGCAGGTCGGCCTCGATCCGGACGTCGCCGGGCGCCATCCGCACGCGTTCTCCGGCGGTCAGCGCCAGCGCATCGGCATCGCCCGCGCGCTGGCCCCCGAGCCGTCGGTCCTCATCTGTGACGAGCCCGTCTCCGCCCTCGACGTCTCGGTCCAGGCCCAGGTCGTCAATCTCCTGACCGACCTGCAACGCGACCTCGGACTCGCCCTGTTGTTCATCGCCCACGATCTCGCGGTGGTTCGGCAGATCAGTCATCGCATCGCCGTGATGCACCGCGGGCAGATCGTCGAGACCGGCGCGGCCGACGAGGTCTGCACACGTCCCGCCCACCCCTACACCCGCACCCTGCTCGGGGCCGTTCCCCGGACCGCCCCGCCCTCACCCAAGGAGCTCCGCCCATGACCAGCCCGCATGCCCCCGGCACCGCGAACCGCCGCGATCCCTACGACGGTTTCACCGGAAGAGTGGGCCGTACCTTCGCCGAGTCCGAGCCCTCCTGGCAGCCGCCGCGGCGGCCTGGAGGGCGCGCCCCGAACATCGTCGTGGTCCTCGTGGACGACATGGGCTACAGCGACATCGGCCCGTTCGGCTCCGAGGTCCCCACCCCCGTACTCGACGGCCTGGCCGAGGGCGGTCTGCGGCTGGCCAATTACCACACCATGCCCCTGTGCTCCCCCGCCCGCGCCGCCCTGCTCACGGGGCTCAACCCGCACCGGGTCGGGTACTCGACCGTCGCCAACTTCGACCCCGGTTTCCCCGGCTACGGCATGGAGGTCGGCGAAGACGTCCCCACCCTGGCGGAGGTCCTGCACGACGCGGGCTACGCCACGTACGCCGTGGGCAAGTGGCACCTGACCCGCGACTCGGCGTCCAACGCCGCCGACGACCGGCGCAACTGGCCGCTGCAGAAGGGCTTCGACCGGTACTACGGCGTACTGGAGGGCCTGACCAGCCTGTTCCACCCGCACCAGCTGGTCCGCGACAACAGCCCGCTCGACATCGACGAACTGCCCGACGGCTACTACTACACGGACGACATCACCGACGAGGCCATCTCCATGGTGAAGTCACTGCGCGCGCACGACCCCGACAAGCCGTTCTTCCTGTACGTGGCGCACAACGCCGTGCACGGCCCCCTCCAGGCCAAGTCCGCCGACATCGAACGCCAGCGCGGCCGCTACGACGGCGGCTGGGACACCCTGCGCGACACCCGCTTCGCCCGCCAGATCGCCGACGGCCTCTTTCCCGAGGGGACCGCCCTGCCCGACCGCAACTCCGAGACGGGCCACGACGTAGGCCCCTGGGACGAGCTGACCCCCGAACAACAGCGCCGCTACGCCCGCTACATGGAGGTCTACGCGGCCATGGTCGACAACATCGACCAGAACCTCGGCCGGCTCACCGACACCCTGCGCGCACTCGGCGAACTCGACAACACCGTCATCGTCTTCACCTCGGACAACGGCGGCACCGGCGAGGGCGGCGCCGAGGGCACGCGCAGCTACTTCAGCCGCTTCGTCCACCAGCCCGTCCCGGACGACTGGAACGAGGACGTGGACCGGGACACCCACCTCATCGGAGGCCCGCAGAGCCTGGTGCACTACCCGCGCGGCTGGGGCATGGCCTCCAACACCCCCTTCCGGCTCTACAAGGGCCAGACCTACGCCGGCGGCGTGCGCGTACCGTTCGTCATCTCCTGGCCCGAAGGACTCCGGCGGGCCACGGACGATCCCGGGATCCGGCAGCAGTACCAGTACGTCACCGACATCACCCCCACCCTCCTGGAACTCGCGGGCGTACCGCGCCCGGAGCGGTGGCGCTCTCGGCCCGCCCAGGAACTCGACGGCGTCAGCTTTGCCCCCGTCCTCCACGACGGGGGGACGCCCAGCGCCCACACCGAGCAGTACTGCGAGATGTCGGGAAACCGCAGCTACTACCGCGACGGCTGGAAGCTGGTCACGCTCCACCGTCCCGGCACACCGTACGACGACGGTGAATGGGCCCTGTACGACCTGCGCACCGACCCGACCGAAACCATCGACATCGCCCAGGACCACCCGGGGGTGGTGAAGGAACTGGCCGCGGCCTGGGAGGCGGCGGCCTGGCGCAACGGCGTCTTCCCCCTCGCCGACGGCAGCGGCGCGCTGGCCCGCCGCAACCCCGCCGAGGAGCGGTTGCACCGCCCCCTCACCTTGCTGGCGGGCACACCCGAGCTGGAGCGGTACCGCTCCTCCCGGCTCATCTCCTTCCGTTCCTTCGACGTCACCGTCGATCTCGACGAGCACGCCGCCACCGACCAGGGCGTGCTGGTCTCGCACGGCGACCAGGGCGGCGGCTACAGCCTGTACGTGGAAGACGGGCGGCTGCGGTTCGCCTACAACGAGTACGGCGAGCTGCACGAGACCGATGCCGGCCCGCTGCCGGCGGGCCGACGGAGGGTCACGCTCTCGGCCACCGCGGTGGAGGGCCTGCGCTGGGAGTTCCGCATCCTGATCGACGGTGTGGAGACCGGCCGGTCGGACAGCGTCCACCAGCTCATCGGCATGGCGCCGCTGCAAGGCATCAGCGTGGGCGTGGACCGCAAGTCCCCGGTCTCCTGGCCGGTCTACGAACGCCACGGCAGCTTCCACTACACCGGCCGCCTGCGCTCGGTGACCTACGACCCCGGCGCGCAGGCGCCCTACGACCCGGCGGTCGTGGCCCGCGCGCTGAAGGAGGCGGCCGCCGCCTTCGAATGACGGGGAACGCGCACGGGGCCGGGGCCTCGTCCCCCGGGAGGCCGCCTGCGCGAGGCGCTGCCGGCCGGCTGACCGGGATCATGCGCGGCTGGGCCGTGCCCACTCCGGGAGCAGGCGTCCGCCTCACAGCGCGGCGGACGCCCCTCCTCGTTCCGGCCCCGAAGTCCAGTTCCTGGAACGGAGATTGCCCTCTCGAAGTAACTCCGCTCGGCGCTGATGGGGCTCCCTGGATTTCCCCACCCGGTCGGCGCGGACGCCGGGCCGCGGCGGGAGTACGACGGGTAGGGGCGCCTGGTCAGCGATGTGACCCACCACAGCGGCGACGTCACGAGCGTCCGCTACGCCTACGACGTGCCCTGGCCCGCCACCGCAGCCCCGGCGGGTGCGAACGCGGCGGCGCGCCGGCCACTCGTCCCGCCGGCGGCGGAGCCCGGTTGTTCGATGACGGTGCCGACCGTGCCGGTGCCGACAGCCCGCGTGTCGTCACGTGTCTCGAATCCGGTGCGGGTCTCCCTCGCGACCGGCTTGATCAGGTTGACCGTCACAGTGGCGGTCCCGCCCGGACCGAGCGAGTCCGTGCGCACCGGCAGCGTCACCGCTCCGATGACCGTGGCCGCCCGGAAGCGGAGGCAGGGGCGGTAGCCCGAGGAGACGGCGCGGGAGCGACCTCCCGCGGCCTGGCTCAGCAGACCGATCGTGGCTGTGAACGTGGCGTACGCCTCCAGCGACCCGGGCGTGGTGAGGACCCGGCAAGGGCCTCAGCTGCCAGGCTGGTGCGGCGCCGCTGGCCTCACCATCACGAAAGAACGGCCAGACTCCGTCCCGGGTACCCCGTTTCCCGGAGCACCCGAAGCACCCGGAGCACCCGTGGATGACACGCGACGCATGCACGTCGTCTACCGCCGCCGGCCATCCCTCTCCCCGGCCGGTCCGCGGCACACGATGCCGAGGACCCACCCGAGGGCGGCGGGGAGTCGGTCCTCCGCGGCCTGCGCACCGCGGCGACCCACTTGGTCAGCACGGGGGCGCCTGACAGCAACCCCTACTGGCGCGGGTCTCTCGCGATGTCGCTAGTGTGGTCGGTGGCGCGGCACCATCACGGAAGTAGCGGTATGTCCACTGCCCTGCCCTCTGAAGTCAGCTCCACCGGCGTCGCGTCCCCTGGCGTGGCATCCGTCGGTACGTTGTCCACGGCGCAGCACGCCGCCGTCGCGGCAGTCCTCGTGCTCGTCCTCGGCGGGGTCGGGTTGGCCCTGCGGCGGCCGCTTCTTCGGCGAACCGGCTCCTCCCCGGCCGCGGTGCTCGGCCTGCTGCTCACGGCCGCGGTGCTGGTGGGGATCACCCTGCCGGACCAGGTGGTTGCAGGGGTGGGCGCGCGGCTGGCCGCTTGCCTGGCCGGCGCGTCGGTGCGGACTCTGGGCGGCGGATGGGCCCACCACGCCGCCAACGTCGTGCTCTGGTCTGTGCTCGGGGTGTTCGGCACGCTGGCCGACCGCCGCCCGGGGCGGGTAGTGGCGGCCGTGTGCGTGGTGTGGGCGGCCGTCGAGCTGGCGCAGACCCTGGATCCGGTGCGCTCCTGCCAGTACGTGGACTGGGCGGAGAACACCCTGGGCGCGGCCCTCGGCGCGCTCGCGGCGTGGCCGGTGGCGCGACGCCGAGCCATTGCCGGCGGTCCTGAGTCGAGCCCGGAAGAAGTGCGCTGAGGCGTCGAGGGTGTCGAGGGGCCGGCTGAGCCGTTCGGAGTCGTCTGCGCTGGTTCCGGCCTCGGGTTCGCTGAGGGCTCTGGAGGCGGTCGCCCTCAGGAGCGGGGTCTCATCGGCGTAGCCGTGCGAGGTGAGGAGCTCGGCGATGTCCATCGCCAGGTGCCCGATACCGGATTCGCGTGCGAGGCGGGTCCGCTCGCCGGTCCCGGGTTCGGGCCCGGAGTCGGGCCCTGGGCCAGGAACATCTCGTGGTCGTCGAACAAGGGGAAGTCCAGCAGGACGTAACGCCGGGCCGTTGTCTCCGGCCTTTCGGCCCCGGGCGGGCACCGGTCGGACCATGAGCGTCCGGGCGACGCGGGAGTCCGCTCGGGGCGGCCGTCACCGCTACCCCGCGGACCCGAAGGTCCACACGGCGCGGTCGCCCGGGCCGACGACGAGGTCGAGCGGCCGATGCGCTCCTCGTGGCGGTACGACACCCGTGGGTTGAGGGACATCTCGACCTGGCGCAGCCCGGCCTGCTCACGTACCACGGGGTCCAGGCGGATCGTGGTGCCGGCGCCGTTCGCCGAGGCGCTGCCGTTGGGGAGTTCGCGCACCGTGAAGCCACCCGCGCGGAGCAGCGGCAGTGTGGCGGCCAGGTCGCGGGCGGTGACCCCCAGGCGGATCGAGGTCACGTTCCGCATCAGGTGGTCGCGGTAGCCGTCGGACAGGTACCGCTCGCGGCCGACGTCACCGGGGTACGCGGCCGGCTCGGTGTTGCCGCGCGGGTCGGCGAAGCACTCGGGGAGGTATTCCGTGCCCCAGGCGCCGAAGCCGTCGTACTGGCCGGTGGTGAAGACGGCGTCGAACCACGGCACCGGTACCCCGTCGCCGAAGTCCCGGGTCTGGCGGAAGGTGGTCGGGGTCGGCACTCCCCGTCGGCGGTCTCCCGGTCGAGCACCTCGTAGGCGTGGTTGGAGTACGGCAGTTGACGATCCGTCGGCGGAGGTCCTTCCTCCAGTGCCGACGCGATCCCGCCGGTGCCGCCGGTGCCGTCGGCCCACCCGACCAGTGCTACGGCGAGGGCCATGAATACGTGCAAGAGACGTCAAAGTCGCATGCGGGCGATCGCAGGCGGGCACGGGCCGCGTCCACTTCCCCTTCTTCCCGCGTACGGGGCAGGACGCGGCCTCCGTCTGAGTGGCCATCAGGTCCCCGGGCGCAGGCCGGGGCGGGTGTCTTTCGATCACGGGCGCGGCGCGGTTCAGCCCCGCCTCGGAGGCACCGGAACGACCGTGCCCTCGGCCACACTGGGCGCGGTGGTGAAGGCCGGTCCGGCGCCGGTGATCTCCAGGAGGCGGGCCAGGCGGCGCGGTACGGTGCCCGCCAGGACCACGGGGTGGTCCAGGGCCGCGTGCAACATGATGCTGAGCGCCGTCGAGTCGATGAAGGTCACCTCGGCGACGTCCAGGACGAAACGGGTGACACCGGGTACCGCGGGATCCATCGCGGTCCGCAGGGGGGCGACGTTGTCCATGTCGAACTCCCCCGCCATCACGACGATGCGCACGTTCCCCTCGGAACGGGTCTCGACACGACCGCGAGCCTCGGCGTTGTGCGTGTCCATGCTGTTCACCTCCGGTTTCCTCGTGTTTCCGCCGTCTCCGTCAGCGGCCCGGCCGCCCGCCTCGTCACGTGCGGGGGAGCTTGACCACGGTGACGAAGAAGTCGTCGATCTGCTGGATCGCCCGGATGAACTGGTCCAGGTCCACCGGCTTCGTCACGTACGCGTTGGCGTGCAGCTTGTAGCTGCGCAGGATGTCCTCCTCGGCCGCCGACGTGGTGAGCACGACCACGGGGATGTGCTTCAGCTCCGGATCGGTCTTGATCCGTTCGAGGACCTGCCGTCCGTCGTACTTGGGCAGGTTGAGGTCGAGCAGGATCAGGTCGGGGCGCGGGGCGTCCGCGTGATCGCCCCGGCGGTACAGGAAGTCCAGGGCTTCCAGGCCGTCCCGCACGACGTGCAGCACGTTTCCGATCTTGTTGTCCTCGAAGGCCTCCCGCGTCATGAGCTCGTCGCCCGCGTCGTCCTCGACCAGCAGGACTTCGGCGGGGGTGGCCTGAGGCCGGTCGGGGGGAGTGCTCATCGGGGGGTTCCTCCGGTGGATACGGGCGCGGGTGACGCGGTGTCGGCGGCGGGCTCCGCGGGCGCGGGCGTGCCCGGGGCGGCGTCCGCGGCGACGGGGAGGGTGAAGACGATCCGGGTGCCTTCGTGGTGGCCGGTGTCGATCCGGATGCGTCCGCCCGCGTGCTCGACGATCTTCTTGCAGAGCGCGAGGCCGATCCCGGTGCCGCCGTAGGTCTCCCGGCCGTGCAGGCGCTGGAAGATGACGAAGACCTTCTCGGCGAACTCGGCCGGTACTCCGATGCCGTTGTCGGTGACGGTGAAGGTGTGCAGACCCGGCTCCGCGGCGGGGCCGTCGGCCACGGTCACCTCCACGCGCGGAGCCCGTTCGGGCGAGCGGAACTTGACGGCGTTGCCCACCAGGTTCTGCCACAGCATCGTCAGCAGTGTCGGGTCGCCCACCACCTCCGGGAGCCTCTCGGGCCGGGTGATCTCCGCGCCGCTCTCCTCCACGGCGGCGGCCAGGTTGCGCAGTGCGCGGTCCAGGGCGGCGTCCATCGCGACCGTCTCGCGCGCGTCCTGGACCCGGCCCACTCGGGAGAAGGTCAGCAGGTCGTTGATGAGGACCTGCATCCGCTTGGCCCCGTCGACGGCGAAGGCGATGTACTGCGCCGCCCGCTCGTCGAGCTGGTCCCCGTACCGCTTCTCCAGCAACTGGCAGAACGAGGCCACCTTGCGCAGCGGCTCCTGGAGGTCGTGCGAAGCCACGTAGGCGAACTGCTCCAGCTCCGCGTTGGAGCGGCGCAGCTCCACCGCCTGCGCGTCGAGTTCGGCGGCCGTCCGGTCGAGCCGCTCGGCGTTGCGCAGCGAGGTGTTCAGCTCGGCCACGGTCCGGTGCCGCATGGCCTCCACCGCCCCGGCCAGGGCCTTGAGGTCGGAGGGTCCGCACCGGGGGATCTCCTCCTCGAAGGCGCCCTCCGCGACGCGCTGGGAGGCGGTCCGTACCCGGGCGAGCGGCCTCAGTACGCCCACGTGGAGCAGTACGGCGAGGGCCGAGGCGGCGAGCAGGAAGGCCACGACGATCGCCAGCAGGACGTGGTCGCGCTGCGCGCGTGCCGTGCCGAAGGTGGTGCGGGCGTCGTTCTGGAGGCGGTCCAGGCGTGCCTGCTGCGCCGCGACCCGGCGGCGGACCTCGTCGAAGCGGTCCTTGCCGGCCTGGGCGGAGGGCGGGGTGGTGCCGTTCCGCGCGGAGGCGATGGCTGGGTTCGCGAACTCGTCCCGCCAGGTGAGGGCGGCCTCCTCGACGGCGGCCAGGTCCTGGCGTACGCCGTCGTCGCCGTCGAGGAGCGTCGCCAGGCGGCGGGCGGCCTCGCTCTCGTTGCTCCGGCCGCGTTCGTACGGTTCCAGGAGGACGGGATCGTGGGCCAGGAGGTAGCCGCGGACCCCGGTCTCCTGGTCCAGCAGGGCCGTCTCCAGGCGCAGGGCGTCCCGCTGGGCGGGCAGGATCTCGTCGACGAGCCGGTTCCCGGCCGTGGTGGTGCGGGACAGCAGGGCGGCTCCGAGCGCTCCCGTGCCGACGAACATCAGGGCCAGGACGACCAGAACGGTGGTGAGCCAGGCCTGGAGGCTCGGTCCCTGGCGGTCCGTGCCGCGTCGGGGGCGTGTAGGGGCGGGCCGGGTGCGGGAGGTCACGAGGACGGGTTCCATTCGAGGTGGAGGACGGCGACGTCGTCGGCGAGGCCGCCCCAGTCCGCGGCCAGGCCCTGCGCCGTCTCGATGAGGGTGTCGACGAAGGGCTCCGCCGGCAGGTCGGCGTGCTTGCGGGCGATCTCCAGGAGGCCTTCCTCGTCGAGGCGGTCGGAGCCGGGGCCGACGCGCCCTTCGATCAGGCCGTCCGTGAAGAGCATCACGGCGCCGCCGTCCTCCACCGCGACCTCGCTGACCGGCCAGCCGGCGCCCCAGCCCGGCAGGACGCCGAGCGCGGGTCCTCCCGCGACGGTGAGGAGCTCGACGCCGCCGGCGGAGCGGACCAGGAGGCCGGGGTGCCCGGCGCGCTGGACGGACACGGCGCGGGTGCCTGGCGGACGGGTGAGGCAGACGAGGGTGGCGAAGATCTCCGGGCCCGAGCGTTCGGCCACCAGGATGCGCTCCAGAAGTGCGAGCAGCTCCGCCCCGCGGGCTCCGGCCAGGACGAAGGAGCGCCAGGCCACGCGGAGGCAGACACCGAGTGCCGCCTCGCTGGGGCCGTGGCCCGATACGTCGCCGACCACGGCGTGTGTGGCTCCGTCGGGGGTCTGGACGACGTCGTAGAAGTCTCCGCCGAGCAGTGCCTGGGCTCGTCCGGGGTGGTAGCGGGCGCAGACGGTGACGGTGTCGGCCGCGTCGTCGAGCAGCAGCGGTGTGGGGAGCAGGCCGCGTTCGAGGCGGGCGTTCTCCTCGGCGCGCAGTCTGCCCGCCTGGAGGGCGGCGGCGGCCAGCTCGGTGCGCTTGCGCTGGATCGCGTAGCGGACGGCCCTCATGAAGACGTCGGCTTCGAGGCGCCCCTTGACCAGGTAGTCCTGGGCTCCGGCCGCGACGGCCGTCAGTCCCGCCCGCTCCTCCGACAGGCCCGTCAGGACGACGACCGCGGTCTCGGTGGTCCGGGCGAGGACCTTCTTGAGTCCGTCCAGGCCCTGGGCGTCGGGCAGGTGCAGGTCCAGCAGGACGCAGTCGGGGGTCCTGGTCCCCAGCAGGTGGAGGGCGTCGGCGAGGGAGCGGGCCCGGGCGAGACGGACCTCGGTTCCGCTGTCCTCCACGAGTTCCTCCACGAGCACGGCGTCACCCTCGTCGTCCTCGATGAGAAGAAGCTGGGGGGGAACACCGTTCCACAGTGCCAGCGAGTCGTCCGGCTCCACCGAGGGGCTCTGCCGGGGCCGGATCACCGGCTGTTGCGTGGCGGGGGCGGCCGGGCGCCGGGCCCCGAGCCCGGACATGCTCACCATGGCGTCGGGTCTGTCCCTTCTCATTTCGGACGGCGGACGCCCGGCGGACGCGTGGTTGCGTCGGACAAGCCTAGGGTGATCATTTGCCGTTGGGCAATATTTTACGGACTCAATGATTCTGTTTGCCCCGGGCCTGGCCGAAAACCGCCTCCCTCGCCCGCGGGCGGCCCCTCGGTTGAGGGAGGGTCCGCGGCCGGGGGAAGGTCCGCGGCCGCCTCCCGGAACGCCGTCAGCCCGGCCACCAGCGCCTCCACCGCCTCGGGGGCCATCCGCCCGAGCACCGCCGACAGCTCCCGCAGCCGGACCAGCCGCCGCTCGTCCAGGAGCGTCCGCCCCCTGGGTGTGAGCCGTACCTCCACCTCGCGCCGGCGCAGCGGGTGGGGCGCGCGAGTGAGCAGCCCCATGGCTTCCAGCCGGTCACAGAGCCGGGTGACCGACGGCGGACGGGAGCCGAGCACATCGCCGAGAGCCCGCAGGTTGATGCCCTCGGCGCCTTCGACGGCGAGCAGCGCCCGCAACTGCGACGGCGACACGGCCGGTGTCACCCCGTCCTGTCCCCGGGCGTGGAGCACCGCCAGCAGGTCCGCCGCGGCGGCGAGGACCGCGGCCGGGTCCTCGTGCGCGCCGGAGCGGCGGGGGCGGGCCATGCCACCACTGTCCCACCGGCGGACCCGGTCTGCCCCCAGCCCTACCGTTCCCGGCCGTCGGAGGCGGGACCGGGTCTGCCGTGCCAGTCGAGGCAGACGACCATCGCGTCGTCGGCGGCGTCCACGCCGCCCCGGTGGCCCGGCAGTTCGTCCAGGAGCGCCTTGGGCACCTGCGAGGGCGGCAGCAGCCGCGTGTTCAGGACCGCCCTGGTCAGGGCGCGCGTGCCATACGGTTCTCCCGCAGGGGAGAGCACGTCGTAGACGCCGTCGCTCAGGAGGAGCAGCCGGTCCCCCGGCAGGACCCTGAAGCGCTGACAGGTGTAGACGGTGTCCTCGAACATGCCGAGCGGCAGCTGAGCCTCCAGCGCGACCGGCTCCACGGTAGCGCCGCGCAGCCGCCAGAGCCGGGGCGACCCGGCGTCGACGGCCTCGACCTCGCCGGTGTCCAGGGCGAAGCGGAGCAGCAGCGTCGGCAGGTGCTGCCGCCCCTGGTAGTGGCCGTAGAGGGCCTGGTCCGCCAGGGCCGCCTGATCGGCGAGGCCGAGGCCGGCCCGCCGGGCGTTGCGCAGGGCACTCACGGCGAGACTGGTCAGCAGCGCCGCCTCGACGCCCTCGCCCATGCCGTTGTTGACGGTCAGCGTCAGGTGGTCGGCCGAAGCCGACCAGTCGAAGCTGTCGCCGAAGATCGCGTACGCGGGCTGCAACTGGGCCCCGAGGTCGTACTCGGGCCGGGAACAGGAGCGCCCCGGCAGCAGTTGCCACTGCATCTCGGCCGCCAGGGTGAGTCTGCGGGTCCGGCGCGCCTGGAGGAAGAAGTCGGTGTCGCGGTCGGCGACGAGGATCTCGTGAGCCAGCGCGTCGGCCACGTCCCGCAGCGGTCCGAGGAGTCCGCCGACCGGGACGCCGGCCGGAAACAGGACGCTCAGGACCCCAAGCCGGTCGCCGCGCACGGTCACCGGCAGGTGTACGGCGGTCCCGCGCTCCCCGGGCACGACGTACGGCTCCTGGGCGCCGAAGGCACGGCCCTCGGCACCGTTGTGCGCCGACACGGAGTCCGCGGTGTAGGGCGCGGCCGTGACGGGCTGGAGCCGTGCCGCGGCGTAGTCGGCCATCAGCAGCTCGGCACCGACCGCTCCGTGGTCGCGGGCCAGGACGGCCCGGACCTCCTCGAACACCTCGTGCGGGGCGGCGGCGCGCAGTGCGCGCTCGACGCCGCCTCCGCCCCCGGCACCCGCGCCGCCCACGACTTCTGCCACCGGCCCCGTTC
>NZ_JBHVUQ010000043.1:0-49425 GCF_042884105.1 Streptomyces sp. NPDC058157 | reverse complement strand
CACCCCGTTTGCGCCCCACTCCACGGCCCGCCGCGCCCGCGCTCAAACCGCGGGCGGGTTTTAACTCCCCCCCGCCGGCGATTGAGGCGCGGAGCCCCCAGGGGACGGGCGAAGGGCGAGCGGTGCGTGAAGGAGGGGCGGGGGGCACACTGGGGCGGTGCTAGAGACCTCCGCGCGGCTGCTCCGGCTGCTCTCCCTCCTCCAGGCCCACCGCGAGTGGACCGGCGCCGACCTCGCCGACCGGCTCGGGGTCACGCCCCGCACCGTGCGGCGTGACGTCGACCGGTTGCGGGGGCTCGGCTACCCCGTGAACGCCACCCCCGGCACCGGCGGCGGGTACCAGCTGGGGGCGGGGGCCCAGTTGCCCCCGCTGCTGCTCGACGACGACGAGGCCGTCGCGGTCGCCGTCGGGCTGCGGACCGCCGCCGGGAACGGGGTCGAGGGGATCGGGGAGGCCTCGGTCCGGGCCCTCGCCAAGCTGGAGCAGGTGCTGCCGGGCCGGCTGCGCGGACGGGTCTCCGCGCTCAACGAGTTCACCGTCCCCATGCTCCGCGGGCCCGGCCGCGACACCGTGGACCCCGCGGTCCTCACGGAGCTCGCCGCCGTCTGCCGGGACGGCGAGCGGCTGCGCTTCGGGTACCGGGACCACGCCGGGACCGTGAGCCGCCGCAGCGTCGAGCCGCACCGGCTCGTGTGCACCGAGCGGCGCTGGTACCTCGTCGCCTGGGACCTCGACCGGGAGGACTGGCGGACCTTCCGCGCCGACCGGATCGAGCCCCGCCCCCCGCACGGCCCGCGGTTCACGCCGCGCCCGCCCCCCGCCGAGGACCTCGCGGCGTACGTCTCCGAGGGGGTCTCGGGACGGGCCTACGCCGTCCGGGCGGTGGTGCGGCTGCGGGTGCCGGCCGAGGCGGCGGCGGGGATCGTGGGGCCCGCCGACGGGGTGCTGGAGCCGCTCGACGCGGAGAGCTGCCTGCTGCGGACGGGGGCGGTGAACCTCGACGTTCTGGTGATTCACGTCATGATGCTCGGCTGTGAGTTCGAGGTCGTGGAGCCCCCCGCGCTGGCCGACCGGATCGCCGCTCTGCGGGACCTTCTCACGCGTGCGTTGGAAGGCGCCGGAGAGCACGGGAATTTCCGCCGCGGGGATTTGAATTCCGGCGGCGCAATCGCCGAGGGGGCGGCCGCGGCCGTCGACAACCCGTGACACAAGCGTGACCCGGTACGGAGGAACCTCTGGGCGCGCGGCTGACGGTCCGGACATATGAACGGCGGGCCGGTTCGTCGAACCGGCCCGCCGTCGGGGTGCGGGGTGGGGGTGTGCGTACCGTCCCGCGGGGTGCGTCAGCCGCCGGTGGCGGGGCGGGCGCTGCGGGCGGCGGCCCGCTCGGTGTGCGCCGGGCGGCGGCTTCCGGCCGGGGTGACCGGGGTGCGCTCGGAGCGGATCAGGTGCGGCCGGGACACCGGGTGGGCGTGCGCGGCGGGCCGCAGCGCGGGGGAGTGCCCGGCGGGCGCCTGCGCGGCGGCGACGGGCGCGGCCTCGGGCGGCCGGGGCCGCCACTTGCCGCCCGCCGACAGCAGCGGGGTGAGCGCGGCGGCGACGGGCTCGGAGAGCCGGCCCTCCTCCAGCCGGCGGCGCCACTGCTCGCGCACCTCGAAGACGTAGGCCTCGGAGCGGGCGATGAGCGGCTCGAACCAGGGCAGCGCCAGCATGATCAGCAGGCCCGCGGTCCAGCCGAGCAGGACGTCGCTCACCCAGTGGGTGCCGAGGTAGACCGTGGTGGCCCCGACGCTCAGCGACAGCACCCCGGAGAGGATGGACAGCACCCGGCGGGTGACCGTGGTGGAGGCCAGGTAGGCCAGGATTCCCCAGGTCACGACGGCGTTGGCGGTGTGGCCGGAAGGGAATATATCGCCGCCCGCGAAGAGCTCGGCGGAGCCGATCTGGGTGGCGTAGTGCGGGCCGAGCCGGCCGAGGCCCAGCTTCACGGAGCCCACGGTGATGTTCAGCAGCAACAGGGCCACGCCGAGGGCGATCAGCGGGCGGAGGGTGTGCTGGCGCCACGAGCGCCAGCCGAGCCAGGCCGCGACCATCACCGCCGTGGGTCCGCGCTGGCCGAGGACGACCAGGTAGTCGAGGAAGGCGTGGATCTGCGGCCACTGCTCGTACGGCCGGAAGAACATGATCTGCCAGTCCAGGCGGACGAGCCAGGAGGTCGTGAGCACGGCCACGACGATCGCCAGGTAGAAGGCGAGGGTCGCGCAGAGGAGCACGACGCGGTGCCGGCTCATCTGCGGGGTCTGCAGATGAGCCGGTCGCTCTGGTTCCCTGTCCAGCCGGGCGAACACCGGCTCCAGACGGGACAGCAATTGGTCGGTACGCACTCAATCGACGTTACCGCGCGTCGAAGCGCGGCCCGCGCGAATCGCGCGCTTTGTGATGACCATGTGATGTGGAGTGCGTCTCACGCCGGACTTAATTGCCGTTATTCCGCCCCCGGTTGGAACTCCCCGGATTCGACTCCCGGAGTGCTGCCCCGCCAATTGTCCGCGCGCTTACGGGGGGTTTATCGCCGCAGCTCAATTCCTTTGCGCAATCATGGATTGGAATGGTCCATTCCGTGATCATGCGCGGTGGTGGCGGGCCGGGCTCACGGCGGCCCCGAGCCGTTCAGCCAGAACGCCCCGTAGACCGCCGAGACCAGGGCGAGCACCCCGACGACCGCCGCCGCCCGCCGGCCGGACCGGCGGGCCAGCGCCAGCGCCGGCGGCAGCACCAGCGGGAACGCCGGCAGCAGCAGCCGGGGCTTGGAGCCGAAGTACCCCGAGGCGCACAGCGCCAGCGCCACCACGATCCCGCAGTAGACGAGCAGCGCGGCCGGCAGCCGGCGGCGCACGCACAGCGCGTACAGCCACAGCACCAGCAGCACCCCGGCGATCAGGCCCACCCCGGCGAGGAAGGCGGACGAGGCCAGCCGCGCCCCGATGAACCGGGCGAAGGCCCAGCCCCCGTCGAAGCCGTTGCCCCAGCCCGCCTGCACGTCCAGGTAGCCCGTCAGCCCCCCACCGGTCCGGGCCCCCACCCACAGCGCGTACGCCGCCGCCCCCGCCGGGGCCAGCAGCACCCCGGCCGCCATCCGCCACGAACGCTCCCCGCGCCGCCACGCCAAGGCGGCCGCCACCCACACCGCCGCGACCACCGCCGCCCCGACCGGGCGGGTCAGCCCCGCCCCCGCCGCGAGCAGGCCCGCCGCGAGCCAGCGCCCGCGCAGCGCCGCGTACAGGGCCCAGGCGGCCAGGGCCGTGAACAGCGACTCGCTGTACGCCATCGACTGGACGATCCCCACCGGCAGCGCCGCCCACAGCGCCACCGCCAGCACGCCGGCCCGCCGCCCGTGGAGCAGATCGGCGACGGCGAAGATCCCCCAGGCCGCGGCGAGCCCCGCCACCGCCGAGACCACCAGGCCCGCCGACCCGTACGAGAGCCCGGTGGGCGCCGCCACCAGCCGCTCCAGCCACGGCAGCAGCGGGAAGAACGCCAGGTTGGAATGGACGGCCCCGTTCGGCAGGACCACCTCGTACCCGTATCCCTGCGCCGCGATCCGCGCGTACCAGAGGGAGTCCCAGCGCGCCGACAGCAGCGTGTGCGGGCTGCTGCCGGCCGCGGCGGACCACACCGCGAGCACGGCCAGCCCGAGCTGCCGGACCGCGGCGAACGCGGCGAGCGCGGGGGCGGCCCGGCGCGGGCCGGGGCCGGGGTCCTTGGGAGGAGCGTCGGAGGCGGGCACAGTTGTCACGGACACGAGTATCAACGGACCGGCCACCTGGCCCGGAACCAGAACCACGGGCCGTGACCGGGCGTGTACGCAGGGGGAAGGAGGGGCGGGGCGAGTGGTGCACACCACAACGGGGCCGCCGCCGGGATGAGAGCTTGACCACGTGCCGGCCACACGAACTCGCGTACGCTGACCCTTCACTCGCGTGTCGATGCCGGACCCCGTAGGACGCCGCACAGGGCACCACCCCGCGGCGCCACACGACGCTGGTCCGCCGAGTGCGAGGGATCACCTGGGAGGTACATGGATGTCGGGGACGAACACGGCCGGCGACAGGAAGCCCTCCCTGCGGCAGCGGATCACCGAGGCCTCCGGCGGCGCCAACCGCTGGGTCGTCCTCGCGGTCCTCTGCGTCAGCCTGGTGCTCGTCGCGCTCGACGCGACGATCCTGCACGTCGCCGTCCCCGCCGTCACCGAGGACCTGCGCCCCGGCTCCCAGGAACTGCTGTGGATCGTCGACGCCTACCCGCTGGTGTGCGCCGCGCTGCTGATCCTCTTCGGCACCCTCGGCGACCGGGTCGGCCGCCGCCGGATCCTGCTCCTCGGCTACACCCTCTTCGGCGTGGCCTCCGCCATCGCCGCCCTCGCCGGTGACGCCCAGGTGCTGATCGGCGCCCGCGCCCTGCTCGGCGTCGGCGGGGCGATGATCATGCCCGCCACGCTGTCGATCCTGCGCCAGGTCTTCCCCGACCGGCGCGAACGGGCCCTGGCCATCGGCATCTGGACCGCCGTCGCCGCGATCGGCGCCGCCAGCGGACCGGTCCTGGGCGGGTTCCTCGTCCAGCACTTCTGGTGGGGCTCCGTCTTCCTCATCAACATCCCGCTCATGGCGCTGATCCTGCCGCTGGGCCGCTGGCTGCTGCCCGAGTCCCGGGGGGCGGCCGACGGACCCTGGGACGTGCTGGGCGCGCTGATGGCCGCCGGCGGCGTGCTCGGCGTGGTCCTCGGGGTCAAGCGGATCGGCGCCGAACGCCAGCTCGCCGACCCGCAGGCGCTGGTCCCGCTGGTCCTCGGTGCGGTACTGCTCGTCCTCTTCGTACGCCGGCAGAAGCGGCGCGAGCACCCGCTGATCGACATGCGGATGTTCTCCCGGGCGGCCTTCTCCACCTCGGTGGGCTGCATCGTGCTCGCCATGCTGGCCCTGGTCGGCCTGGAGCTGATCGCCGTCCAGTACCTCCAGCTGGTGCTGCACCTGAGCCCGCTGGAGACCGGCCTGCGGCTGCTGCCGCTGACCTTCGCCGCCATGGCGGCCGGGGCCACCGGCTCGTACACCCTCCAGCGGGTCGGCCCGCGCGCGATGGTCTCGCTGGGCTTCGTGCTGACCGCCGGCGCGGTGCTGCTGCTGACGCTGATGGGCCAGCACGACCGGCCCGCCCTGCTGACCGTCGGATTCGTCCTGCTGGGCTTCGGCCTCCAGACCACCCTCTTCGCGGCGTACGAGTCCATGCTCAGCGAGGCCCCGGTGGAGGCCGCCGGAGGCGCCGCCTCCATAGGCGAGACCTCCTACCAGCTCGGCGCGGGCATGGGCATCGCCCTGCTCGGCAGCGTGATGAACGCCGCCTACCGGCCCGGCCTGCTCGGCGTGCCCGGGGTGCCGGCCCAGGATTCGGCGGGGGCCGCGAACTCCCTCGGCGAGGCCTACCAGATCGCCGCCCACCTCGGCGGTCCGGCGGGTCGCTCCCTGGCGGAGGCCGCCCGGCACTCCTTCGTGCACGGGCTCCACGTGACCCTGGTGGTCAGCGCGGGCCTGCTGCTGGCGGGCGCGGTGATGGCGCTCAAGCTGCCGCGCACCATGGACAACGCCGACCCGGCCGCCTGCGGTTCCCCTGCCGGGGGCGAAGCCGACACCGAGGCGCGGGGCGCCGTCCGGCTGCCCGCGCAGCCGAAGGGGTCGGCCGCCGCGACCGGGGCTCCCGGGAAGCTGATCCCCGGCCCCGCCGCGCCGGAGCGGGACCCGGCCGTCGGCAGCAGCCCCGGCCGCCCGGCCTGAGCCCCGGCCGCGCGGCCTGAGCCCCGCCCGCGCGGCCCAGGGGGCCCGGCGGTCCGGTGCCCGCGCGGCCCGGGGACCCCGCCTGACCGGGAAGGCGGCGGGGGTCGGGGGTGGACCCGGGGCGGGCGCGGGGACAAACTTGCACCGCTAGGTTTCGCCCCACGTGCCTGCCGGGAGGCCCCTCTTGTCCGCGTCGTCCGCGCCGAAGAACCCGTTCGTCCCCACCGATCCGCTCGGGCTCGACGAACTCCTCAGCCCCGAGGACCTCGCCGTCCGCGACACCGTCCGCACCTGGGCCGCCGACCGGGTCCTGCCGCACATCGCCCAGTGGTACGAGGACGGCGAACTGCCCGGCATCCGCGAGCTGGCCCGCGAGCTCGGCTCCATCGGAGCCCTCGGCATGTCCCTGACCGGCTACGGCTGCGCGGGCGCGAGCGCCGTGCAGTACGGCCTGGCCTGCCTGGAGCTGGAGGCCGCCGACTCCGGGATCCGCTCCCTGGTCTCCGTCCAGGGCTCCCTCGCGATGTACGCGATCTGGAAGTACGGCTCCGAGGAGCAGAAGCAGCGCTGGCTGCCGGGCATGGCGGCCGGCGAGCTGATCGGCTGCTTCGGGCTGACCGAGCCCGACGTCGGCTCCGACCCGGCCGCGATGCGCACCCACGCCAAGCGCGAGGGCTCCGACTGGATCCTGAACGGCCGCAAGATGTGGATCACCAACGGCTCGGTGGCCTCCGTCGCCGTCGTCTGGGCGCAGACGGACGAGGGGATCCGCGGCTTCGCCGTCCCCACCGACACGCCGGGCTTCTCCGCCCCGGAGATCAAGCACAAGTGGTCGCTGCGCGCCTCGGTGACCAGCGAGCTGGTGATGGACGACGTACGGCTGCCCGCGGACGCGGTGCTGCCGGGGGTCACCGGGCTCAAGGGCCCGCTGGGCTGCCTCAGCCACGCGCGGTACGGGATCGTCTGGGGGTCCATGGGCGCGGCGCGCGCCAGTTTCGAGGCCGCGCTCGACTACGCGCGGACGCGGGAGCAGTTCGGCCGGCCGATCGGCGGCTTCCAGCTCACCCAGGCCAAGCTGGCCGACATGGCGCTGGAACTCCACAAGGGCATCCTGCTCGCCCACCACCTGGGCCGCCGCATGGACGCGGGGACCCTGCGGCCGGAGCAGATCAGCTTCGGCAAGCTCAACAACGTCCGCGAGGCCATCGACATCTGCCGTACCGCGCGGACCGTCCTCGGGGCCAACGGGATCTCCCTGGAGTACCCCGTCATGCGGCACGCCACCAACCTGGAGTCGGTGCTCACCTACGAGGGCACCGTGGAGATGCACCAGCTGGTGCTGGGCAAGGCGCTCACCGGGCTCGACGCCTTCCGGTAGGCCGGTGCCGGTGGCGGCCTCGCTCAGCTCTGGTTGAAGAAGTCGCGGGAGCGGCCGCCCGCCTCGCCGCTGACGATCTGGGTGTCGGCCGGGGTCAGGAGGAAGACCCTGGTCGCCACCCGCTCGATGGAGCCGCGCAGCCCGAAGGTCAGGCCCGCCGCGAAGTCGACGACGCGCTTGGCGTCGGTCGGGTCCATGGAGGAGAGGTTGACGATCACCGGGACGCCCTCGCGGAAGAGTTCGCCGATGCCGCGCGCGTCGCGGAACCCGTCCGGGGTCACCGTCGCGATGCGCCGGCCCCGCTCGACCGCCGACTCCGAGGCCACGCGCACCCGGGGGTCGGTGACCCACTGGTCGCCGGGCCCGGCGACCGAGCCCTGCCGGCCGTCCACCGCTTCCGCGTAGTCGTCGTCGTAGTACCGCTCGTCGTCGCTGTCCTCCACGAGACCCAACCAGGCGCTCGCCTTGCGTACCGAACCCATGGACGCCTCCTTTCACCGTGGCCAGTCTGTCCTGTGCTCCGCTGCCCCTATGGTCGTCCATCATGCTGACAACGCGCCAAGTGGATAGCCGCCGCGCAGGGGTTTCGTGACGGGACTGGTGCAGAACATCCGTTGCACCGGCGAGGTTCCACGCCGCTGCCGCTGCTGACTGAGTGAAAATACGACCGCCGCTGCCGTCCGGGTGAGGCGCTGGGGCGTACGGGTGAACGAGTTGGCTGGATACGATGCCCCGGAAACACGCGGATGACACACGGGGGAAGCGGTTTGTTCGGCATCGTCAGACCTTGTACGCACCGGCTCGGCGACCGGTTCAAGACGGAGTGGATGGCCCATCTCTGCGGGCTGTGCCTGGCACTTCGGGGTGACCACGGGCAGTTCGCCCGGATCGTCACGAACTACGACGGGCTCCTCGTCTCCGTTCTGACGGAGGCTCAGTCGGGTCCGCTGCCCGGCGCGCGGCGCACCGCGGGACCCTGCCCGCTGCGCGGCATGCGCACCGCCCCGGTCGCCAACGGCGAGGGGGCCCGGCTCGCGGCCGCCGTGTCGCTGGTGCTCGCCTCCGCGAAGGTGCGCGACCACGTGGCCGACCGGGACGGCCTGTTGGCCCGGGCCCCGATGGCCGCCGCCGCCCGCCGCGTGGCGCGGGGCTGGGACCGGGCCGGCGCCCGGACCGGTGCCGCGCTCGGCTTCGACACGGCCGTGCTGGTCGACGCCGTGGACCGGCAGGGCGGCATCGAGAGCCTGGCGGGCCCCGGCACGCCCGTGCTGGTGGTCACCGAGCCGACGGAGACCGCGACCGCGGCCGCCTTCGCGCATACCGCGGTCCTGGCGGGACGGCCAGGCAACGCCGCGCCCCTGGCCGAGGCGGGCCGCTACTTCGGGCGGCTCGCGCACCTGCTGGACGCCGTCGAGGACCAGACCGCCGACGCCGCCGCGGGCGCCTGGAACCCGCTCACGGCCACCGGGACCTCCCGCGCCGAGGCCCGCCGGCTGTGCGACGACGCGCTGCACGGGATCAAGCTGGCGATGCGCGAGGTGGAGTTCGCCGACGCGGGGCTGGCCCACCGGCTGCTGGTGCACGAGCTGCGCACCTCGGTGGACCGGGCCTTCGGCACCACCTCCTGCGGGCACGGCCACGCCGCCGCGAACTCCGCAGGGCAGGGCTACGGGCAGCCCCCGCAGGGCTACCCACAGCAGGGCTACCCCCCGCAGGGCCACGACCCGTACGCCCAGGGCGGCCACGGCCAGGCCGGCCCCTACGGCGGCGCCCCGTACGGCCAGAACCCCTACGGCGGCGCGCCGCAGTACGCCCCCGGCGGGCCGGGCATGCCGCCCCCGATGGGCCCCGGCGGTCCCGGCGGCGGTGGCGGCCACGGTGGCGGCCACGGGGGCGGTGGACTGCCGCCGCAGAAGCCGCGCCGGGGTCTGCTGCACGGCTGCGCGGTGGCCATCGGGCTGTTCTGCACCTGCCAGATCTGCTGCACCGACTACGAGGGCCCCTGGTCCCGCAAGAAGCGCGACGCCTGGTGCGACGACTGCGACTGCGACTGCTGCAACTGCGACGGCTGCGGCTGCGACGGCTGTGACTGCTGCAACTGTGACGGCTGCTGCTGCGACGGCTGCGACTGCGGCTGCAACTGAGGCCCCGAGGGACCCGGGAACCGGCTGAGTCCACGTCAGTTCCCGGGATCCACAGGCCCGTACGGCGTACGGGGGGATTCCCGCCCCGGTCCGCCGGGAAGGGCTGAGCGGCATGAGCGACGACGAAGCGACCACGGCCTGGCGGCGGTGGCACGAGCAGCGCGTGGCCACCGTCTCCGCCCCCTACGGACCCCTCTCGCTGACCGGTACGCACTGGATCTCCGAGTCGGTGCCGGAGGACCTGGAAGGTCGAATTCCGGCCGTTCCGGGACGCTGGCGCGCCACCGCCGACGGCGTGCTGGTGAGCGCTTGCCCCGAGGACGGCCTCGCACTCGACGGCAAGCCCCTCGACGGGGAGGCGCTGCTGGACGCCGACGCGGGCCGGCCGGACGGCTCCCGGCTGGCCGCGGGCGCCCTCCGCCTGGTGGTGATCCGGCGCGAGGGGGAGTGGGCCGTGCGCACCTACGACCCCGGCTCCGCCGCCCGGCGCGCCTTCCGGGGCATCGAGGCCACCCCCTACGATCCGGCCTTCGCGCTGCCGGGCCGGTTCCGCCCCTACGGCGAGCAGCGGAGCGTCCAGGTCGAGAACGCCGACGGGCGCGCCCGCGGGCTCGGCCTCGGCGGCGAGCTGGTCTTCGAGCACGCCGGCGCCGTCCACCGCCTCCAGGTGGCCGTCGACGGGGGCGACGGCAGCCTCTGGGCCGTCTTCGCCGACGCCACCAGCGGCGAGTCCAGCTACCGGTTCCGCTTCCTGCGGCCCGGCACCCCGGATCCGGACGGGGGCATCACCGTCGACCTCAACCGGGCCCTGCTGCCGCCCTGCGCCTTCGCCGACCACTTCGTCTGCCCGTTCCCGCCCCGCGGGAACACCCTGCCGTTCGCGGTCGCCGCAGGAGAGCGACGGCTGAAAGGCGCCCTTGCCGCCGGTAACTGACGCCAGGACACTCCCGTTCAGCGTCATCCGGCGGACTTGTCAGGGGCACGGCGAAACGTTCGGCCGACGGCCGCGCGCCCGCCGCGCCCTCCCCCCGCCGCTCAAGGGCCCGTGCACCCCCACGACCCGCCGGGCCCCAGACCCCCTCCGGGAGGACGTGAAGTGAGGACCAACAGCACCACCCGACTCCGGCTGCTCGCCGTGGCCACCGGTCTCGCCGCCGTCGCCGCGATCGCCGCCCCCGCCGCCGCCAGCGCCGATCCCGCCGACACCGGCTTCAGCGCCGCCCGGCTCGCCGCCGCCGGAGCCTCCGTGCTGCGCGCCGACGTCGCCGGCACCGCCTGGCACACCGACCCCGCCACCGGGACCCTCGTGGTCACCGCCGACTCCACCGTCACCCAGGCCGACCTGGCCAGAATCCGCCAGGAGGCCGGAGCCGACGCCGCCGCCCTGCGCATCGAACGCACCCCAGGGAAGATCAGGAAGCTGCTCTCCGGCGGCGACGCCATCTACGCCACCAGCTGGCGCTGCTCCCTCGGCTTCAACGTCCGCAGCGGCAGCAACTACTACGTCCTGACGGCCGGCCACTGCACCGACGGCGCGGGCACCTGGTGGACCAGCACCTCCCACACCACCACCATCGGCACCACCGTGGGCTCCAGCTTCCCCACCAACGACTACGGCCTCATCAAGTACGCCAGCAACAGCCCCGTCCCGCCCGGCACCGTCGGCAGCCAGGACATCACCACCGCCGTCGACGCCACCAACGGCATGGCCGTCACCCGCCGCGGCTCCACCACCGGCATCCACAGCGGCTCCGTCACCGGCCTCAACGCCACCGTCAACTACGGCAACGGCGACGTCGTCTACGGCATGATCAAGACCAACGTCTGCGCCGAACCCGGCGACAGCGGCGGCCCCCTGTACTCCGGCAGCCGCGCCGTCGGCCTCACCTCAGGCGGCAGCGGCAACTGCTCCTCCGGCGGCACCACCTTCTTCCAGCCCGTCACCGAGGCCCTGAGCGCCTACGGCGTCAGCGTCTACTGACGGCACACGAGCCCCCGCCCCGGCGCAGGCCCCCTGGACGTCCTCCCGCCTTCTGGGAGGATGTCCAGGGCGTCCACGGGGGGAGGATCTCGGATGAAGCGGATCGGCGTGACGGGGCACCGGTCGATCCCCGACGCCTGCCTCCCGCAGGTCGAGGCGGGCCTGCGGGCCGTGCTCGGCGGGCACCCGGGGCCACTGGAGGCCCTCTCCAGCCTCGCCGACGGGGCCGACCAGATGTTCGCCGCCATCGCCCTCGAATACGGCGCGGAACTGACCGTCGTCATCCCCAGCGGGGACTACGAGGACACCTTCCGGGACGGCGGCGGCCTCGCCGCCTACCGCCGCCTCAGGCAGCGGGCCACCCAGGAGGTCGTGATGGCCTTCCCCCGCTCCACCGACGAGGCCTACTACGCCGCCGGCACCTACATCGCCGACGCCTGCGACCGGCTCGTCGCCGTCTGGGACGGCCTCCCGGCCCGCGGACACGGCGGCACCGGCGAGATCGTCGCCTACGCCCGGGCCCTCGGCAAACCCGTCACCGTCATCTGGCCCGAAGGCGCGGCCCGCGACTGAACCGCGCCCCCGGCCTCCGGCTCAACTGCTGTGCCGGGCCAGCCAGTCGGTGTGCTGCGGCGACACGTACCGCTCCGTCTCGTACACCGCCGACGGCCACTGCGACTCCGTGATCGTCGTCTGCATCACCACCATCATCGCCGACAGGTCCTGCTCGATCAGCGTGTGCGCCTCGATCAGCGGATGGTGGCGGCGCACCTCGTTCCAGGCGATCGCCGCCGCCGCGGCCGCACTCGCCACCCCCGCCGCCGCCGTGGCACCCGGACCCGACCCGAACGCCCCGGACAGCGCGAACACCAGCCCCAGACAGGTCAGCAGCACGATCGTCCACGACCACAGTGCCGTCGCCCGCCGCGAGCCCTCCGCCCGGCGCTGGTACCAGGTCCGCTGCTCGATCAGCCGGTCCCGGACGTACGTCTCCCGGCGCACCTGGTACCCCAGCCCCCGCAGCCGCTGCATCGCCCCCGTGACCTCCGCCCCCTCCGGCACCAGACCCTCCGCCCGCGGATCCCGCCAGCCCATCTTGCGCAGCTCGTCCAGCCCCTTCTCCAGCCGCTCCCGGTACACCCCCTCCACCCCGGCGACCTCACTGCCGAACGGCGCCCCGTGCACGGCGTACCGCCACGCCAGCGACTTGATGAACTCGGCCGCGCTCCGGTTGAGCTGCCACTGCGGACGGGCCCGCCGCCGCGTCGCCCGCACCCCCACGGCCAGCACCCCCGCGTACGCCAGCGCGCTCAGCGCCGCGAACAGGTGCAGCCCGCCCGCCGCGGGCCCCGCCGGAAGGGCCGCCGCCCCCGCGGCCACGACCAGCAGCACCAGCTGCGCCCGCGTGGCCTGGACGGACTCCCGCTGCCGGGAGACCGCCGCCTGATCGGTGTGGTGGAAGAGGGCCGGCAGGTCCTCGCCCCTGAAGGTCATGCTGTCGGTCACGGCGCCCCCTGCGCTCGCTCCCGGGCGGCGGGACCCGAAAGTCCCGCCGCCCTCGTCGGATCACACCGCCAGCGGCTCCAGGTCCCGGTGGACCCGCCGCTCGTCCCGCGCGTACCGGGTCAGACCGTGGTCCTCCCCGAGCAGCCGCGCCAGCTCGGACACCGCCTCCGCCCGCACCCGCGCCGCCTCCTCCTTGCGGCCCGTCATGTCCAGGCTCACCGCCATGTTCGACGAGCTCGCCAGGGTCTCCGGATGGTGCGCCCCGAGTGCCCCGCGCAGCCGCACCACCGCCTCCCGCTCCAGCTCCAGGGCGCCCTCCGGATCACCGAGGTCCGCCCGGGCGTTGGCCAGGTTCAGGTGCGCGAAGATGGTGTGCGGATGGTTGTCGCCCAGCACCTCGCGCATGCTGCGGATCGTCTGCCGCAGCAGCGGCTCCGCCGTCTCCGCCGCGCCCGTCCCCCAGTGGAACACCGCCAGGTTGTTCAGCGCCGCCAGGGTGTACGGGTGCTTCTCGCCCGGCACCTTCATGTACTCGTCCACCACCTCCTGCGCCAGCTCCCGCGCCGCGCCCGGATCACCGGTCGCGAACAGGTCCGAGGCCAGGTTCAGTTCGCAGGCCAGCAGGTCCGGGTTGACCGAGGTGTACTTGGCCCGGTACCGGTTGCGCGTCGCCGTCGTCAGCCGCAGCGCGTCCTCCAGCTCCCCGGCCCGGCGCAGCGACACCGCCAGGTTCTTCGCCGCCGACAGGGTGCCCGGGAAGGCCCGGCCCAGCGTCCGCTTGTAGATCTCGTACGTCCGCCCCAGCAGCTGCACCGAATCGTCGTACCGGCCCACCTCGCGCAGGTCACGGGCCAGGTTCTGGGCCGAGGACAGCGTGTACGGGTGGTCCGGGCCCAGCACCTCCGTGCGCCGGTCGAAGACCTCCTGGTCGATCTCCCTGGCCCGGGAGTACTGCCCCACCATGCGCAGGTTCAGCGCCAGGTTGTTCGCCGCCGCCAGGGTGCGCGGGTGCGCCTCGTGGAAGATCTGCCCGAAGCCCTCGTGCGCCGCCGTCGCCAGCTCCATCGCCTCGCCGTACCGGCCGAGCGCGCCCAGGTCCATCGCCAGACCGCTGGTGGTCATGTACGTGTGCGGGTGCGAGGGGCCCAGCGCCTCCCGCTGCCGCTCCAGCGTGACCTCGTCCAGCTCCTTGGCCTCCACGAACCGGCCCTGCGAGCGCAGGATGTTCGACAGGTGGAAGCGCAGGTACAGGTACTGCAGGTCGTCGCTGCCGAGCATCTCCCGCCACGCCTCGCGCAGCTCCTCGCCCAGGGTGTACGCGGCCTTGAAGTCACCGCGCTTCCACAGGTAGCGCACCCGGTCGATCAGCAGCCGGCGGGTCTCCGGCTCCTTGCAGAACCGCGCCTCCGACGGGTTCAGGTGCGGCCAGATCGTGTTGAACCTCGGCCAGGTCGCCGGGTTGTCTATCGGCTCGTCGTCGTCCGGGCGGGCCCCCGCCAGGATCCGGTGCACCGCGTGCCGGGCCTCGCGCTGCTCCTCCTCCGACAGTTGCGCCCGGATCACGGCCTGCACCAGCCGGTGCACCTGGATGCTGTTGCTGACCTGGTCCACCTTGGCCATCGCGAACCGGCCGATCTCCCGGATCACCCGGCCCAGTACCAGCTTCTCCTGGAGGGAGGCGTCGTACGGCTTGAGCGCGTCGATCATCTCCTTGCTGTAGAGCAGGTTCGCGGAGATCGGCTCGGGCGCGAAGAAGGCGCACAGCTGGAGCAGCCGCACGGCGGCGGGGGAGCGGGACTGGAGCCGCTCGATGGACACGTTCCAGGTCGCGGCCACCGGCTGCGGGTACCCCGCCGGCTGGTTCAGGCCCAGCACCCGCGCGGTCTGCTCCGCGAGCTGCTCCAGGTACGCGGACACGGGCGTGGCCGTCTCCGCGATCCAGGCCCCGGCCTGCTCCACGGCCAGCGGCAGGTCGCCCACCGCGACGGCCACCTGCTCGGCGTCGTCCTTGGTGAGCCCGGGGGCCCGGCGCTGGAGGTGCTCGACGGACTCCTCGCGCAGGAACACGTCCACCGGCAGCGCGTCCCCGTACTGGGACCAGGACTGGTTGCGGGAGGTCACCAGCACGTGCCCCGGACCGCCCGGCGGGAAGAACCGCTTGAGGGTCTCGGGATCGTCGGCGTTGTCGAAGACCAGCAGCCAGCGCGAGGTCGGCACCCCCCGGCGCAGCAGGTCGATGGCCTCCTGGGAGGCGGCCGCCATGTCCTCGCCGGTCTGCGCGCCCAGCCGTACGGCGAGTTCGGCGAGGGCCGCGACCACGTCGTCGGTCTGCTCCGAGGAGATCCACCACACCAGGTCGTAGTCGGCCATGAACCGGTGCACGTACTCCAGCGCCACCTGCGTCTTGCCGACGCCGCCGAGTCCGTACAGGGTCTGGGGCTGCGGCAGCACCACGGCCATGCCCCCGCCGAGCTGGTCGCGCATCCGCTCCAGCACGATGCTGCGGCCGGTGAACCCGGGGTTGCGGGGCGGCGCGTTCCAGATCTTGGGGACGGTCCCCGGGAAGCGGGGGCCGGGCTGGGAGGCGCCGGCGACGGTTTCGGCGAGGGCCATCGGCCGTTCCACCGCCCGCAGCAGGGCGGCGGTGGCGTGCACCTCGTCGAGCCGGAACAGGTCCACCGGGTTGCGGTCGATGTAGGGCGTGGCCAGGCGCACGTCGCCCACCCGCAGCGGCACCAGGTGGCGCCGGCCCCCGGTGGGGTCCTCGGCGGCGGCCCGGTTCCACACGTCCACGGCGCGGGCCGACTTCAGGTAGGCGCTGGAGAGCAGCACCACCGTGCGCCCGGCGGTGTCGAGGCTGATGCCCGTCCCGCCGCCCAGGGTGTCGCCGCCGCCCTGGGGGGCCGGAGGGCGTTCGGCGGAGACGTCCTTGGGCACGACCCGGAAGCCGGCCCGGGTGAGCACCGACTCGATCCAGTCGGCCCACATCCGGTTCTCGGCGACGTAGGAGAGGAACAGGTCGGCGGGCAGGGCCGGGCGGCGGCGGGTGAAGGCGTCCCGGATCCGCAGCCGGACCTCTTCGGTGATCACCGGCATGGAGGTGACATCGCCCTCGGTCACCACCGTCGTCAGCCGCTCGAAGGCGGAGAGCAGCGAGTTGGTGAGCCCGGCCTCGTCGCCGAAGGTGGCCAGGGTCTCCTCGTAGGCGTAGTACGGGCGGTACGGGATCTCCACCGCGCCCCAGTAGGCGGTCAGTTCGTCGCCGACGAGCCCGCCGGGGAACCGGTCGAACTTGATCCGGGCCAGCGCCCGGCCCGCGTCGGCCTTCTCCTTCTCGCCCTCGTCGATGCGCATCGGCACCGGGTAGATCCTGATCCCCCGGTCGTTGAACCGCTCGTCGATCTGCCGGGCGACGGAGGCGGCGCCGTCGATGGACTGGTCGGAGAGGGTGAAGCAGTCGACCAGGACGTCGGGGAGGTGGACGGTGCAGATGTCGGCGATGTCGGAGAGGCCGGTGCGGCTGTCGATCAGCACGTAGTCGTAGTTGCGCTTCATGTCGGCCCGCAGGGCGTCGAAGAAGAGGCCGCCGCCGAGCCGGTCGTAGAAGTTGTCCCAGTCGAAGGTGGACACCGTCGCCGAGTACTCGCGGTTCTGCCGACCCGCCGAGACGAAGTCGAGGGTGCCGCCGTCGGGGAAGTCCCAGCCCAGGTTCTCCGGGGTGAGCGAGACGGCGTGCGGCTGTATCCGCGCGTAGTCCTTGTGCCAGTCGGCCGGGCGCGGTACCGGGCTGGTGGCGGCCCAGGCGTACTCGCTGATCAGGTCGATGACCCCGGTGGTGGCCCCGAGCGTGGAGGGGTCCAGGAAGGGGTGGAAGAAGCGGTGCAGGCCGGGGGCCTCCAGGTCCCAGTCCACGGCGAGCACCCGCTTGCCGTTGGAGGCGAGGATCCAGGCGGTGTTGGCCAGCGCCATCGTGCGGCCGGTCCCGCCCTTGTACGAGTAGAAGGTGACGATGCGTCCGTCTCGGCTGTCACGACTGGCTGTCATCCGCGTCCCCCCGGTCGGTGTCGGTGCTGTCGTCGGCTGAGTCGTTCCCGCCCGGCCCGTACGGGTGCGCGGTGGGCGGGAAGGGGGCCGGCGGCGGGTCGCTCATCCCCATCGGCCCGACCAGGCGCCGGCGTTCGGTGGGGGTGTGCCCGGCCGGCGGGTACGCCTGGGCGTGTCTGAGGAACTGCTGGGCGGCCGCCTCGACCACCTGCGGGAGGATCTGCCCGAGGGTCTCCATGCTGGCCACGCCGTTGGCGGCGGCCCGGCAGGCGGCCCGGCCCTGGCTCATCTTGACCGGCAGGGTCTCCTCCAGCCGCCGGGCCAGCTCGTCCTCCTTGGCCCGGCTCTGGTGGTCGTAGCGGTTCCACGGCACCACCACGTTGATCCACGGGCGGTGCTCCTGGTCGAAGGCGGCCAGGCGCTGGCGGCGGTGCTCGTCCTCCACCGCCCAGCGGTCGACGATCAGGATCTCGGGCCGGGTGGGCGGCTGCTTGCTGTCGAAGTGGCCCGCCTCGTCGTCGAAGGAGGACAGGGTGGTCTGGTAGTTGAGGTTCTTGACGAGTTCCTCGGCCACGTAGGCCACCGGCCGCCGGGAGGCGGGGTGGTACGGGTTCCACTCCAGGGCGTTCTCCCCGTAGTACTCGGGGCTGCGGCCCTCGGGCAGGTCGTGCCGGGAGGCGGCGGCCACCGTCACGTGGAGGGTGCGGGCGGAGGGGCTGCCGCCGTGGCGGCCGCCGACCGGGCCGAAGGCGCTGGGCACCACCCGGTAGTCCAGCGGGCGGACCGGCTTCAGGCGGACGGTCTCGGCCACCCCGACGATGTGGCGGGCCAGTTCGTACACGGCGTGCTCGTACTGCTCCGCGTAGCCGCGCAGTTTGATCAGGCCGTACAGCCCGTCGGTGACGTAGCGCTCGCCGAAGGTGCTGTGGTTGAACTGCAACCGCTCAGCCGGGAGCGGGAGTTGTGCGGGAGGCACCGGCACCCACAGGGCGGGGACGATGGCCTCGGTCTTCTCGTCGCTGGCGGCGCCCACCTGGATGGCGCGCTGCGCGAAGGCGAACCACTCCTTGCCGCACATCTGGCTGGCGAAGTAGCGCGGCGAGAACAGGGGGACGAAGACCCGGCAGGTGGCGAGCGCCGCCCCGAGCCGTTCCGACCAGCCCTCGCCGCTGCGTATCTCCCGGTCCATGAAGCCGACCTCGGAGCCGGCGGGCAGGCTGGTCAGCGCCATGATGTGGTTGCAGAGATCGCGGTAGAGCCGCTCCACCCACATGTCCGGGTCGGGTCCTCCCGGCCCGAACCTCGGCGTATGCGCGTAACTGAGAAAAAAATACGGCTGCACTGATGCGGGCACACGACCCCCGTCCCGAAGATGCGAGCGAAGGAACATCATTCCGGAGCTCCTTCGCCACATCCCCTCCTCGTTCAGTCAATCAGCGTCTGTTTTCGGTCATCCAGGTCTGGGCGTGATCGACGGCGTCCGTGATCGAGAAGAGGACGGCGGGCGCCCCGCCCACCTTTCCCCGGCGCAGGAGCGATTCCGGGAATGCCCGGCCGATCTCCGTGAAATCACCGTCGTCCAGGGCGACGTCCTCGTACCTGGTCCACTCCCCCTCGTGCCCCTTCGCCCGCCGCCCGCCCGGAAGGTTCACCTTCACCACACAGTCGTACATGCGCAAGGGGGGCTTCGGAATTCGGTACTCCGCGAGGTGGAAAGCGGTGCAGGAGGCGAATCCCACATTGATCATGAGAACCTGTCCTCCCTCCCAGCACAGTTTCCCCAGGGGGGAATCCTCGCCGAGATGGCATTCCAGCCGGTGTTCCGCGCAGATCCGGTGCGCGTCCGCGCCGAGCGCGGCGAAGGAGGTCTGCGGGTGGCCGCTGCGGGCGGCGCCCGGCGCGGTCCGGACCGCCTCGGCGAGGGCGCCCATGCCCTGGCTGGGGGTGCGCTCCGGGTCGAAGGCGGGCATCCGCGCGCGGAAGGCCGCCACCGCCTCCGCGTCGAGCCCCGAGATCCGGGCCAGGTGGGCGGAGGAGGTGAGGGAGTTCTCCGCCGTGAAGGCCGGGACCACCAGGGTGCCGCGGGGTCCCAGCACCCCGGTCAGGGCCTCGCGCAGCGTCTGCGGATGCAGGCCGGTGCCGCCGAGCGCGGCGTGCACCAGCAGCCGCCGGCGGGGGCGTACGCCGAGCAGCCGCAGCTGCACGGCCAGGGCGAGGGCGCCCGGGGGGGCGGGCGGCTCGTGCTCCGCGGTGGGTCCGGATAAGGAACGCGGGACCCGGGGCGCGGAGTTCCCGCGCGGGAGGGGGGAGGTCACGCGTCCACCGCCTTCAGTTCCCAGCGCAGTTCCTCCACCAGCCGCTTGCCGGTCACCGTCAGCTCGGCCGCCTCCGACAGGTGGTCCAGGGCCCGGTGGATCCGCTCCGCGCCGCCCGGTTCCTGGGTGGTCGTGGCCCGCCGGTACGCCTCCACCGCCACCCGCTCGTGCACGTCGGCCAGCAGCCGCGACACCGGCACCGGGCGGGTCCGCCAGGGCGACGGGTGCTGCCAGGCCCCGTCCAGCGCGTACAGGTCCGCCACCTCGGTCAGCGCCCGCAGCCGGGCCCGCCGCCGCCCGGTCAGCAGGGCCAGCGCGGTCTCCCGCACCCCGGCCGCGTACGGGATCCCGAGCGCACCCGGCCCGTGCCGCCCGGCCTCGCCCCAGCCCTGCGCCCGGGGGCCGCCGGCCAGGGGGGTCAGGGTGCTCAGCCCGGCCGCGGCCGCCCGGGCGAACTCGGGGACCGTGCGGTGCAGCAGGGCCCAGGCCGCGTCGAGCCGCCGCCGCCAGGCGTCGGCCTCGCCGGCGCCGAGCCGCAGCCGGGGCGGGCGGGCGAAGCAGTTGCGGTACGGGTCCAGGTCCTCCAGTGCCACCGGCGGCCGGTCCGGCCCCGGCCGCCAGGTCCGTACGGGCAGCCAGCGCGCGTCGCCCGCCGCCGGGCCGAAGCGGTGTTCGGTGCGGCCCGCCCGGACCACCGCGTAGCCCTCGCCGGTGGCGTGCAGCGCGGCCCGGCCCTCGGTACCGGGCTCCCCGAGCCGCAGCAGGCCCAGCGTCGGGAGGTACACCTCGCCGTCCCGGTACGCCACTTCGGCCGCCGGCTCCAGTCCCCCGCGCAGGACGGCGGCCGCCGCCAGCGCGGCCAGCCTGCGGGCGGCGCCCGGGGCGTCGAGACGGCCCTCGCGGGCGGCGTCCAGGGCCTCCAGCACCCAGGTCCGGGTGAACGGGTGCCCCAGTACGGCGTCCAGCGCGCCCGGGTCCGCCCCCTCGACCCCGGTCAGCAGCTCCCAGGCCCGCGCCCAGTCCGGGTCGGCGGCCAGCTCGCCGTGCAACCGGGCCAGCAGGGCGCGGGTCAGCTCCTCCTGGGAACGGGCGAGCTCGGCCGGGTCGGCCAGCTCCGGCGCGGTCTCCCGGGCGGCCGTCCGGCCCTCCACCCCCTCCACCAGTTCCCGCAGGTCGGAGCAGTAGACGGAGGGGTTGTCGAAGCCCGCTCCGGCGGGGCCGTCCTCCCGGTAGCGGTGGGTGTAGAGGCCGCCGCCGCACGAACGTACGACAGGGCACCGCCGGCACGTGTCGCTGACGCCCGCGAGCCCCAGCTGCCGGGCCCGTACGCCCGGGTGGGCCGCGACCAGGTCGAAGGGGTGGTCGAAGACGTCGAACCCGGTGGCGGCGGCCCCCTCGAAGGCGCTCTTGAGGGAGTCGACCTGCTCCAGCGTCCCGTCGGTCTCGACGACGACCAGGTCGGTCGGGGCCAGCCCCAGGGACTCCGTCAGGCTGGGCCCGCCGCGCAGGGTGGACAGCAGGGACTCGAAGAGGCGGACGGGCACCGGCCGCCCCAGCCGCTCCCAGCGGTCGAAGGCCCGCAGCAGCCAGCGGGCGTACGCGTCGGGCGCACCGCCGGGCCGGGGCGGAGGGGTCTGCCAGGTGGCGTGGGGGAGCAGGAAGTCCACCCGGGGCGGCTCCAGCGCGACCAGGGCGTCGAGCACGTCGACCGGGTCGTTGGCCACGTCCACCGTGCACAACAGGCCCTGGTAGAGGTGGCGGTAGGGCTCCGAGCGCAGCAGGTCGAGGGCCGCCAGGACCAGCGGGTGGCTGGAGCGGCCGTCGGCGAAGCGCCGGTGGCGGTCGTTGGCCGCGCGGTCCCCGTCGAGGGAGACGCCGACCCGGACGCCGTACTCGGCGAAGAGGTCCAGGTAACGGCGGTCCAGCCGGAGCCCGTTCGTGTGGATCCGCAGGTCGAGGGCGGCCGTCCCGGCGAGCGCGCGGGTGAACTCCTCGCACGCGAGGCGGAGTCGGTCCGGGCCCGCCAGCAGGGGTTCCCCTCCGTGGAAGATCACCGTGACGGAGGGGAGTGCATGGTCACGGGCATGTTCGGCGAGCCGCGACGCGGTCCGGGAAATGACCCCGGGGGAGATCACTTTCGGCCGGGCTCGCCAGCTCTGATCAGCGTGTTCGTAGACATAGCAATGATCACACGCAAGATCGCATCTGCTGTGAACCTTCAGGACGATCTCGCGAAATGCGATCAGGCCGGTCATTCCACCAGTCTAGAGCGCGTACTGCATTGTCAGAGCGCAGAGTTGAAGATCGGTGCCTGCGCGTGACGGCCGGATTCCGACGGCAGTACCCGGCCGAGGGCCGCGGCGACGGACGCACTGCGGACGTCGATCTTGTCGAGGGGGACCCGGCGGTCCTTGTCCGCGCTGGTCGGCGGGGTGGCGGAAGTGTTCATGGCACCGTCCTCGGGGAGGCCATAGGGAATGGGAGGGAATGACTCCGGCGCGCCGCCGGGGTCTGGCTCGGACTTTACTCGTCCGCACCCCATTGGCAACCGAGACATGACGCCTGGTCAAGCGTTCTATAGAAAGAGTGGGGGAATAATCGAGGTGCCGTATTCGGCCGTTCGCCGCACGGCAAGATCCAGTTCTCCGGGGGTGCCGGGAGGGTGCTCCGGCCCGGTCGGTAGCGTGGACGGATGCCCACGTCACCCGCACTTCCCGTCATCCTGCTCCTCTCCGGGAGCCTGCGCGCCGGCTCCGTCAACGAGGCCGTGCTGCGCACCGCCGAAGCCGTGGCCCACGAGGGGGCGGCGGTGGACGCCGTCCGCTACGAAGGCCTCGCGGACCTCCCGCACTTCAACCCCGACGACGACGCCGAACCGCTGCCCGCGCCGGTCGCCGCGCTGCGGGAGGCGATCGCCGGGGCGGCGGCACTGCTGGTCTGCGCCCCGGAGTACGCGGGCACCCTGCCGGGTTCGTTCAAGAACCTGCTCGACTGGACGGTGGGCGGCACCGAGATCTCCGACAAGCCCGTGGCCTGGGTGAACGCGGCCGCCCCGGGCCGGGGCGGGGGCGCCGAGGCCACGCTGCGCACGGTCCTCGGCTACACCGGCGCGGCCGTGGTCGACGCCGCCTGCGTACGGATCCCGGTGGACCGGGGGACGGTCGGCGCCGACGGGACCGTGGCCGACCCGGCCGTCCGCGCCCGCCTGGCCGAGCTCCTGGCCCTGCTCGCCGGGGCGGCGCGGGAGACCCCTTAGGTCCTTCGGGCCCTCAGGCCGGCTGCTGTTCCCCGACCGAGGGAGCGGGCAGTTCGCGCAGCAGCCAGGTGAGGACGTCGGGCAGCGCGCGCAGGGCCGCGAAGTGCGCGGCGTCCGGGTCGATGGTGGTGGTGGCGCCGGGGATGCGGCGCCCCAGCCAGCGGGCGTGGCCCACGGGGGAGAACACGTCGAGCTCCCCGTGCCAGATCAGCACGGGGCAGCGGATGTCGGCGGGGTCGAACCCCCACGGGCTGCTGGCGGCGAGCATGTCGTCGATCCATCCGTACGCCGAAGTGCGCACCCCTTCGCGGTAGTTGCGCAGCAGCATCGACCGCAGGCCGGCGTCCGAGACGATCATCCGGTCGCTGGCGGTCAGCTCCCGCCGCAGCTCGTCCAGCAGCCGTCCGGGGTCGCGGGCGATACCGCTGGCGCGCGGGATCAGCCGGGCCGTGAGCTCCTCGGGGTCGTCGGCGGCGGTGGTGTACTCCCGTACGTTCGAGGCGGCCATCCCCGCGAACCAGTCCAGGTCCTCCGCGTCCCGGGGTGCGATGGGGACCAGGGCCGCCGTGCGCGTCACCCGCTCCGGCAGCAGTGCGGCGCAGGCCAGGGCCCCGGGGGCGCCGCCCGAGCGGCCGGCGACGGCGAAGCTGTCCACGCCGAGGGCGTCGGCGACGGCGGCCACGTCCTGGGCCACGTCGGCCACGGTGCGCCCCGGATGGCGGTCGGAGCCGCCGTAGCCGGGCCGGTCGTAGGCGATGAGCCGGACCCGCCGCTGGTAGAGGACCATGCCCCGGGGGGCCGGGCCGAGCCGGCTGCCGGGCATGCCGTGGAGCAGGAACACGGGTTTTCCGTCCGGGTCGCCCCAGTGTTCCGCCGTCAGGACGCGTCCGTCAGCGGTGCGCACCTCTTCGCGCACGCGCTCCCTCCCTCACGTCAGGCGCGAGCAGTCAGGGTGATTGTGCTCCCGGGGCGGTGGTTGCGATAGGGCGCGATCTCGCGGGAATCCTCGTGAAAGTTTTCACAAGCGGGACCTTCGGCCTGCCTGTCAGGGGCTTTTTCGGAGCTTTCCCTTCCGCTTCCGGGTGTCGAATGGAAGTGCCGGAAAGGGCCGAGAAGAAGGAGTTCGTGCCATGCAGGCCAACGAAAGGGTGGACGGGCTGGTCCGGGCGGCGCTGGAGGCGCTCGCCCGCTTCGAGACCTTCGACCAGGAGCAGGTCGACCACATCGTCAAGAAGGCCTCGCTGGCCGCCCTCGCCGCGCACGGGGAGCTGGCCCGGCTGGCCGTCGAGGAGACCGGCCGCGGCCTCTTCGAGGACAAGGCCGTCAAGAACCTCTTCGCCTGCGAGCACGTCGTGAACTCGATGCGCGGGCTGAAGACCGCCGGGGTCGTCCGCCGCGACGAGCTGAACGGCATCACGGAGATCGCCGAACCCGTCGGCGTCGTCTGCGCGATGACCCCGGTGACCAATCCGACCTCGACGACGGTCTTCAAGGCGCTGATCGCCCTGAAGACCCGCAACCCCGTCGTCTTCGCCTTCCACCCCTCCGCGCAGCACTGCTCCGCCGAGGCCGCGCGGATCGTCCGCGACGCCGCCGTCGCGGCGGGCGCGCCCGAGGACTGCGTGCAGTGGATCGAGGAGCCCTCGATGGAGGCCACCGCCGCCCTCATGAACCACCCGGGCGTCTCCACGATCCTCGCCACCGGCGGCAACGCCATGGTCAAGGCCGCCTACTCGTGCGGGAAGCCCGCCCTGGGCGTCGGCGCCGGCAACGTCCCCGCCTACGTCCACAAGAGCGCGAAGCTGGCCCGCGCCGTCCACGACATCGTGCTCTCCAAGACCTTCGACAACGGCATGATCTGCGCCTCCGAGCAGGCCGTCATCCTCGACGCCGAGATCTACGAGGAGGGCGTCGCGGAGTTCGAACGGCTCGGCGCGCACGTCCTGTCGGACGCGGAGAAGACCAAGCTGGAGGAGTACGTCTTCGGCGCCACCGCCCACGGGACCGGCTGCGCCGGCGCCAAGCTGAACGCGGAGGTCGTCGGCAAGTCCGCCCGGTGGATCGCGGAGCGGGCCGGCTTCGAGGTCCCCGAGGGCACCTCCGTCCTGCTCGCCGAATGCCACGAGGTCGGCGAGGCCGAACCGCTGACCCGCGAGAAGCTCTCCCCGATCCTGGCCGCGCTCAAGGCCGAGGACACCGGGCACGGCATCGAACTGGCGGCGCGGATGGTCGAGTTCCACGGCCTGGGCCACTCGGCCGCCGTCCACGCCGAGGACGAGGCGCTCGTCGAGGAGTTCGGCCGCCGGGTCAAGGCCGTCCGCGTCATCGCCAACTCCCCGTCCACCTTCGGCGGCATCGGCGACGTCTACAACGCCTTCCTGCCCTCGCTGACCCTCGGCTGCGGCTCCTACGGCCACAACTCGGTCTCGGGCAACGTCGGCGCGGTCAACCTGCTCAACATCAAGCGGATCGGACGGCGCAACACCGACATGCAGTGGTTCAAGGTCCCCCCGAAGATCTACTTCGAACGGGGCTCCATCCGCTACCTCGCCGAGATGGAGGGCGTCAGCCGGGTCACGATCGTCACCGACCGGACCATCGTCGACCTCGGCTTCGTGCGCAAGGTCACCGAGATCCTCGCCTCCCGCGCGCAGCCGGTCACCGTCCAGGTCATCGACGGCGTCGAGCCCAACCCCGAACTGTCCACCGTCCGCGCCGGCGCCGCGCTGATGCGCGAGTTCCGCCCCGACACGATCATCGCGCTGGGCGGCGGCTCCCCGATGGACGCGGCGAAGATCATGTGGCTGATGTACGAGCGGCCCGAGGTCGAGTTCGCGGACACCAAGGAGAAGTTCTTCGACATCCGCAAGCGCGCCTACACCTTCCCCAGGCTCGGCGAGAAGGCCCGGCTGGTCGCCATCCCGACCACCAGCGGAACCGGCTCCGAGGTCACCCCGTTCGCCGTCATCTCCGACCCGGCCGCCGCGCAGAAGTACCCCCTCGCCGACTACGCGCTGACCCCGGACGTGGCCATCGTCGACCCGGTCCTGCCGATGGGGCTGCCGCCCGCCGTGACCGCCGACTCCGGCTTCGACGCCCTCACCCACGCCACCGAGGCCTACGTCTCGGCGTACTCCAACGACTACACCGACGGTCTCTGCCTCCAGGCGGTCCGGCTCGTCTTCGAGAACCTGGAACGGTGCGTCAAGCACGGGGCGCGGGACCCCGAGGCCCGGGAGAAGATGCACAACGCGTCCACCGTGGCGGGTATGGCCTTCGCCAACGCCTTCCTCGGACTGGTCCACGCGATGGCCCACACCCTGGGCAACACCTTCCACCTCGCCCACGGCCGCACCAACGCCCTGCTCCTGCCGCACGTCATCCGGTACAACGGCACCGTCACCCACAAGGCCACCCCCTGGCCGAAGGCGGAGGTCTACCGGGCCCCCGAGCGCTACCAGGAGCTCGCCAGGCTGCTGGGGCTGCCCGCCGCCACCCCGGAGGAGGGCGTGGAGTCCTACGCCCGGGCCGTGGAGGACCTGCGCGCCCGGTGCGGCATCCCCGGCTCCTTCGCGGAGGCCGGAGTGGACGAGCGGGCCTTCACCGAGGCCCTCCCGCAGCAGGTCGTGAACGCCTACGCCGACCAGTGCGCCCCCGCCAACCCGCGGATGCCGATGATCGACGACATGCGCCGGCTGATGCTCCTGGCCTACCACGGCGGTGCCGGGGCGGAGTGACCGCGCGGAGACCGTGAGGAAGGCCCGCCCGGGTGCGCCCGGGCGGGCCTTCGCCGTCGTGGCGGGGGCGGTCAGCCGGGCTCCGTCCCGCCACCGCCCGCGAAGCGGGGCACGGAGGGCGCGTCGTCGGGCAGGCCACTGCCCACCGCGGCGCCCGGCCGGCCGCGGCGGGCCCTCGCGCAGGCCAGGGTGACGGCGGCCCCGGCCACCGCCCAGGCGGACAGGACGAGCATCGGGCCGGCCGCGCCGTTGCCCCGGAAGTAGGCGAGGGACCGCGCGGCGAACGTGCCCGCGCCCGGCGGCATGGCCGGGCCGATCGCCCGCCAGAACGGCGGCAGCAGCGGGTACGGGTAGGCGCCGCCCGCGCTCGGGTTGCCGAACACCACGACCAGCAGGATCGCCAGGCCGATGCCGACCACCCCCGCCAGCCCCTGGAGGGCCAGGGTGAGCGCGCCGACCGCGAAGACCACCAGGGTCCCCAGCCCCCACAGGGCCGTGATCGAGCCCGGCAGTGCGCCCAGCACCGGGCCCGCGATGACCGTGCCGAGCAGTCCGGCGGCGAGCGCGTACAGCAGGAGCACGCCGAGCCGGATGACGCCGCGGTGGACGTTCGCCGGCCGGGCCCCGGCGCTGATGGCGAGGATCGCGGCGCACAGGTAGCCGCCCACGCACCAGCCGACCACCAGGTAGAAGGAGCTCAGGCCGCGGCTGTCGCCCCGGTCGGCGGGGGCCACGTCCACGACGGTCAGCCCGCGGCCCTGCGCCTTCTCGGCCAGGCCGACGACCTGCTCCAGGGCCTGGGAGAGGGAGGCCCCGGCACCGCTCGCCACCAGCAGCCGGTCGTTCGGGCGGGCCGGGTCGACGATCAGCGCGCCGTCCACCTCCCGGTTCCTGATCCGTGCGAGCGCCGTCGCCTCGTCGGCGACCGCCCGGGGGGCGAGCGGCTTTCCGGGCAGGGCGCCGAGCCGCTGCGCGGCCTGTGCGGCGACCGGCTCGGCGGGGGCGGCCACGGCCAGGGGGATCTCGCTGGGCTTCGGGTGGTGGAAGGCCCCGATGTAGGAGGTGACGAAGGCGAGCTGGAGGGCCAGCACCCCCAGGACCAGCACGGCGGCCCGGGTGGTCACGGCGTCCTTGAGCTCGGCGAGGAACCCGCCGGAGGAGCCCGCGTCGGTCTCGGGGCGGAGGGTGGGCTGGGTCATGCCCCCACGCTCCGCGCGCCGGGGGGCGGGCGCAGCAGGGGCGGGCCGAATGGATGATCGAACAAGTGTTTCGCACGGGTATTCGAATTGCTCTATGGTGGAGAAGGGGGAGGGCAAGAAGGTCGAGGGAAGCAGGAGGGCCGCGGGTGCCCGGGTTCACGCATCTGCACACCGTTTCGGGGTTCTCCGTGCGCTACGGCGCCGCACACCCGCAGCGGCTGGCGGAACGCGCCGCCGAGCGGGGCATGGACGCCCTCGCGCTGACCGACCGCGACACCCTCGCGGGGGCGGTCCGCTTCGCGAAGGCGGCCGCGGCGGCCGGGATCCGGCCGCTGTTCGGGGTGGACCTGGCGGTGGCCCCTGCGGGGTCCCCTGCGGTGTCCCCTGCGGGGTCGCTCACGGGGCCGGGCGGCTCCGGTGCGGGCGGCCGGGCGGGCGAGGCCTCGTACCGGCGGCGGGTGCCCGTGCGGGGCGGTGCCTTCGTGGACGAGTCCGCCCCCCGCGCCCTCTTCCTGGCCCGCGACGGCGCCACCGGCTGGGCGGAACTCTGCCGCCTGGTCACCGCCGCACACGCTGCCTCCGGCCCGAACGGCTCCTCCTCCGGCACGCCCGCCTTCGACGGGTTCGCCGGGGCCGGAGGCTCCGCCCCAGGCGGGCCCGCCGGCGCGGCCGTCCCGGCCGGGTACCCCGCCGGAGATCAGGGACGGGCCCTGGTGCCCTTCGGGGTGCTCGGTGGAGGCGGGGTGTTCGTGTTGCTCGGGCCCGGGTCCGAGGTGGGGCGGGCGCTGGCCGCCGGGCGCCCCGACCGGGCCGCGCGGCTGCTCGCGCCCTGGCGGGAGCGGTACGGGGACGCCCTGCGGCTGGAGGCCGTCCACCACGGCCGCCCCGGCACCGGCCCCGGCTCGCTGCGCCTGGCCGCCCGTACCGTCGGCTTCGCCGCCGAACAGGGCGTCCCGGCCGTGCTGACCAACGCCGTCCGCTACGCCGACGCCGGCCAGGGGCCCGTCGCCGACGTCCTCGACGCCGCCCGCCGGCTCGTCCCCGTCGACCCCCGGGGGTCCCTCGACAGCGGCGAGCGGTGGCTGAAGGGCCCCGCCGCCATGGCCGACGCCGCCGACCGGATCGCCCAGGCGGCCGGGCTGCGGCCCGCCGACGCCCGCCGGCTGCTCGCCCGCACCCGCGAGACCGCCGAGGCCTGCGCCGTGGACCCCGAGGACGACCTCGGTCTGGGCTCCGTGCACTTCCCCGAGCCCCGCCTCGTCGGCGCCGCCCACCGCACCGCCCAGCGGGTCCTCGCCTCCCGCGCCAGTGCCGGCATGGTGCTGCGCGGCTACGCCGGCGAACGTGCCTACTGGGACCGGATGCACGAGGAGCTCGACGTCATCGCCTTCCACGGCTACGCCTCGTACTTCCTGACGGTCGCCCAGGTCGTGGACGACGTACGGGAGATGGGCGTCCGCGTGGCCGCCCGCGGCTCCGGCGCGGGCTCCCTCGTCAACCACCTCCTCGGCATCGCGCACGCCGACCCCGTCGCCAACGGCCTGCTCATGGAGCGCTTCCTGTCCCGCCGCCGCCGCGTCCTGCCCGACATCGACATCGACGTGGAATCCGCCCGCCGCCTGGAGGTCTACCGCCGGATCATCGCCCGCTTCGGCACCGAACGCGTCGCCACCGTCGCCATGCCCGAGACCTACCGGGTCCGCCACGCCATCCGCGACGTCGGCGCCGCCCTGTCCATGGACCCGGCCGCCGTCGACCGGCTCGCCAAGGCCTTCCCGCACATCCGCGCCCGCGACGCCCGCGCCGCCCTGGCCGAACTGCCCGAGCTGCGCGGCGTGCGCGAGGAGGCGCTGGGGGAGGGGCACGCCCGGATGTGGGACCTCGTCGAGGCCCTGGACGCACTGCCGCGCGGGACCGCCATGCACCCGTGCGGGGTGCTGCTCTCCGACGCCACCCTCCTGGAACGCACCCCGGTGGTCCCCACCAGCGGCGAAGGCTTCCCCATGTCCCAGTTCGACAAGGAGGACGTCGAGGACCTCGGCCTGCTCAAGCTCGACGTGCTGGGCGTGCGGATGCAGTCCGCGATGGCGCACGCCGTCGCCGAGGTCCGGCGCGCCACGGGGGAGGAGCTCGACCTCGACGACCCCGCGCAGGTCCCGCCGGGCGACGCGCCCACGTACGAGCTGATCCGCTCGGCCGAGACGCTGGGCTGCTTCCAGATCGAGTCCCCGGGCCAGCGCGACCTGGTCGGACGGCTCCAGCCGTCGACCTTCCACGACCTGGTCGTCGACATCTCGCTGTTCCGGCCGGGGCCGGTGGCCGCCGACATGGTGCGTCCGTTCATCGAGGCCCGGCACGGGCGGGCGCCGGTGCGCTTCCCGCACGAGGACCTCGCCGACGCGCTGCGCGAGACCTACGGGGTGGTCGTCTTCCACGAGCAGATCATCGAGATCGTGCACGTCATGACCGGCTGCGGCCGCGACGAGGCCGACCGGGTGCGGCGCGGGCTCTCCGACCCGCAGTCGCAGGGCCGGATCAAGGCCTGGTTCGCGGCGACGGCCGCCGGGCGCGGCTACGCGGCGGAGGTGGTCGCCCGGACCTGGGAGATCGTCGAGGCCTTCGGCAGCTACGGGTTCTGCAAGGCCCACGCGGTGGCCTTCGCCGTGCCCACGTACCAGTCGGCCTGGCTCAAGGCCCACCACCCGGCCGCCTTCTACGCCGGGCTGCTCACCCACGACCCCGGGATGTACCCCAAGCGGCTGCTGCTGGCGGACGCCCGGCGGCGCGGCGTGCCGGTGCTGCCGCTGGACGTGAACCGGTCGGCGGTCGCCCACCGCATCGAACTGGTGTCCGACGATCCGGCTGGACGGGGGCCCGGGGTCTGGGGGCTGCGGCTCGCCCTGTCCGACGTCCACGGCATCAGCGAGGCCGAGGCCCTGCGCATCGAGACCGGACAGCCGTACGCCTCCCTGCGCGACTTCTGGGACCGCGCCCACCCCGGCCGCCCGGTGGCCGAACGGCTCGCACAGGTCGGTGCGTTGGACGCCTTCGGGGCCAACCGCCGCGATCTGCTGCTGCACTTGACGGAGCTGCACGGCGCCCAGCGTGCCGCCGGGGCGAAGGGCGGGGCCCAACTGCCCCTGGGCGGAGGCCGGTCCACCGCCCCCGTCGGCCTGCCCGACCTGACCGAGGCCGAACGGCTCAGCACCGAGCTCGGCGTCCTCGGCATGGACGCCTCCCGCCACCTGATGGACGGCCACCACGCCTTCCTCGCCGAACTGGGCGTGGTCCCGGCGCGCCGCCTGCGGGAGACCGCGCACGGGCGGACCGTGCTCGTCGCGGGCGCCAAGGCGGCCACCCAGACCCCGCCGATCCGCTCCGGCAGACGGGTCGTCTTCACCACCCTCGACGACGGCACCGGCCTGGTCGACCTGGCCTTCTTCGACGACAGCCAGGAGGCCTGCGCGCACACCGTCTTCCACTCCTTCCTGCTGCTGGTCCGGGGCGTCGTGCAGCGCCGCGGCCCGCAGAGCCTGAGCGTGGTCGGGGCCGCCGCCTGGGACCTCGCGGAACTGGTGCGGCTGCGCGAGGACGAGGGCCTGGAGGCCGTCACGGCACGGCTGGCGCAGCCGCTGCCCGAAGGGCCCGGGGACAGCGGCCGGCGCATCCACCTGGCGACCGGCTACGAGATGAACCCGTGGGCCGACCTCCAGCCGCCCGGCGAACGCGCCGCGACGGGCCGCAAGCTGTGGCACTCCAGCCCGGGGAGCGCGGGATGACGACGGCACCGGCCCCCGTCCCCGTCCCCGCCTCCGATCCCGGCGGGGCCGGGGTGCTGCACGTGCGCTGCGGTCCCGCCGTGACCGGGGAGGGCTACCGGGAGGTGCTGGAGCTGCTGCGGGAGTTCTCCCCGCTGGTCCAGGCCCTGCCGCCGCGGGCCGCGCTGGTCCAGGTGCGCGGCGCCCGGCGGTACTTCGGCGCCGACGCCGCCCGGATCGCGGAGGTGGTCCGGCTGCGGGCGGTGGCCCGGCTGGGCACGGACGTACGGATCGGCGTCGCCGACACCTGGGCGGTCGCGGCCATGGCCTCCGCCCGCGTCGACGGGCCCGGCGGGATCCTCGCCGTGCCCGGGGAACGGGTGCCCGGCTTCCTCGCGCACCTGCCGGTGGAGTCCCTGTACGGGCTCGGCTCCCGCCAGGCCGAGGCGCTGCGCGGCTTCGGGCTGCACACCGTCGGGGCGCTCACCCTGGTCCCGTCCGGGGTCCTGGAACGGATCCTCGGCAAACGGGCCGGGCGGCTCGTCGCGGAGCGCGCCCGCGGGATCGACCCCCGCCCGGTCACCCCGCGCGACCTGCCCTCCTCCGCCGCCGTGCGGACCGGCTTCGCCCGCCAGGAACTGGACGGCCCGCACGCCCGCGCCGCCCTGCTCGGCCTGGTGGTCCGGCTCGGCGCACAGCTGCGCGGACGCCGCCAGGCCGCCCGGTCCCTGTGCCTGACCCTGCAGTTCGCGGGCGGCGCCCGGTGGGAGCGCTCCCGGCGGCTGACCGAACCCTCCGCCCACGACGAGGACCTGCGCACCCTCGCGTACCGCCTGATGGACGCGGCGGGCCTGCAGCGGGCCCGGCTGACCGGCATGGTGCTGCGCGCCGAGGACCTCACGGCGGCGCAGGGCGTGACCCGCCAGCTCTCCCTGGACCCGGTCCGCGAGGCCCGCCTCACGGTGGAAGCCGCCATCGACCGCGCCAACGCCCGCTTCGGCCCGGGCACGGTCCGCCCGGCTGCTCTTTTTTAGGGCTCCCTCGCCTCCGGGGCGCCTGCAGCCGTGCTCCCGGGGCGCCCCTTCGGCTCACTCGCCCGTGCCGACTTCGGGCGGGCGAAGGGACCCGGACCGGAACCCGGCCCGGGTCAGAGATCGCCCAGCATCAGCCGGGCCGTCTCCGTGCGGAGCGGGGTGGTCTGGGCCTGGATCAGGTGGAACTGGGCCTCGCGGGAGAGCCGGCCCGCGGTGTGCCCGTACTGGACCGCCCGGCCCCCGGCCACCGCCACGCAGGCCGCCGCCGACCGTACGGCCAGGTCCAGGGCGGCGGCCCGCAGCGACAGCCGGGCCCCGGCCCCCTCGCCGGCCGGCAGCTCGTCGCGCAGGGCGTAGGCCTCGGCCCGCAGCCGGGCGGCCTTCTCGGCGAGGCGCAGGCCGAGTTCCTCGTACGGGGCCGAGCGGAGCAGGAAGTCCGCCGTGGCGCGCAGCTGGCCGAAGACGGCCGGCTGGGCGTCGGCGTTCTCCAGGTCGTAGGCCCGGATCCACTCCGCCCGGGGCACCACCCCGAGCACCCGGGAGTCGGGCACGAGGACCCCGCGCAGCTCGACGGAGGCCGTGTGCGTCCCGCCCATCGCCCACAGCGGGGCCTCCTCGACGGTGCTCAGCCCCTCCGTCCCGGCGCCGGGGGCCAGGTCGACCAGGGCGAGGACCGCTTCGTCGGAGCCGGTGACGGCCCCCGCGTACAGGGAGTCGGCCACCCCCCACCCCGTCACCCACGGCATCCGCCCGGCCAGCCGCCACCCGCCCGGCACCCGCACCGCGGTGACGGGCGGGTGCGGGCGGCGCAGGAACGCGTAGCCCGCCGTGGGGCGCAGCTCCCCGCGCACGAGGGCCGGCAGCCGGCTCTCGCGCAGGGCGGCGCCGGCCGGACCGGAGGCCTGGGTGAGGGCCCGGGCGAGCGGGACGTGCTGGGTCCACACGAACCAGGTCGACGGGTCCACCGCCGCCAGCACCTCGTGGACCTCCCGCACCACCTGACGGGACGTGAGGCCGGAAAGCGGCCCCGGTTCGTATCCGATCAGCCCGTACGCCCCGCAGGCGGCGAGCGCGTCCAGGTGCGTGCGCGGCACCCCCTCGGCCGCCGTGCGCTCCGCCCCGGGCCGCAGCACCCGTACGGCGGTCTCCGTGACGGCGGCGACCAGCGGGTCGGCCGCCAGCGCGGGAGGGGTGGCCAGGGCGGTGCCGGCTCCAGGGGCCTCGTGCATGGCGGCGATCACCTCGGGACGGGGGCGGTCCAGGGGCGTCCATCCTTCCCGAGCGGTACTGGAGACACGCTGGACACGCGAGTTTTTACCGACGCGTAACTTCCAAGTCTTGCTACTCGCCCGTAATTTAGCGGCAGCAGCCTCCCTTTGTGATCCGGATCACGGGACGGAACCCCCACGCCATTCCCCTTGACCGCGAGGAGATCACACGATGCTGCCCTGGAGACGCCTGCTCCGCCCGCTGGCCGTCCTCACCCTGGCCGCCGCCGCGCTCGTCGCCCCCACCGGCGCGGCGCAGGCGGCGTCCGCCCCCAGCAGCGGCTGGAACAACTGGTCCTGCAAGCCCTCGGCCGAACACCCCCGCCCGGTCGTCCTCGTCCACGGAACCTTCGGCAACTCCGTCGACAACTGGCTCGGGTTCGCCCCCTACCTGGTCCACCGCGGCTACTGCGTCTACTCCCTCGACTACGGCCAGCTGCCCGGCGTTCCCCTCTTCAACGGGCTCGGCCCCATCGCCACGTCGGCCGGCCAGCTCGACACGTTCGTCGACAAGGTGCTGGCCTCCACCGGCGCACCCAAGGCCGACCTCGTCGGCCACTCCCAGGGCGGCATGATGCCGCGCTACTACCTGAAGTTCCTGGGCGGCGCCGCCAAGGTCAACACCCTCGTCGGCCTCGCCCCCGACAACCACGGCACCACCCTGTCCGGACTCACCCAGCTGCTCCCGTACTTCCCCGGGGCGGCCGACCTGATCAGCACGGCGACCCCGGGGCTGGCCGACCAGATCGTCGGATCGCCCTTCCAGCAGAAGCTCAACGCGGGCGGAGACACCGTCCCCGGCGTCTCCTACACAGTCATCGCGACCAAGTACGACGAGGTGGTCACCCCGTACCGCAGCGGCTTCCTCGACGGACCGAACGTCCGCAACGTGGTCCTGCAGGACCTGTGCCCCCTGGACCTCTCGGAGCACGTGGCCATCGGCCTGACCGACCGGATCGCCTGGCACGAGGCGGTCAACGCCCTCGACCCGGCGCACGCGGAACGGACCACGTGCGCCTCGGTCTTCGACTGACCCCGCCCCGCTAGCGGACGCTGCGGCCCGAGCCCGTCGCCCGGCGGCGGGCCACGGCGAACAGCACGGCCGCACCCACGGCCACCACCCCGGCACCCGCGATGGCGAGCGCCGGGGTGGCGCCGTTCCCGCCGGTCTCCGCGAGGTCCGTACCCTCCTTGCCGCCGGCGGCGGCGGGGGAAGGGGAGGGGGAGGAGACCGGCGCGGCGGCGACCGGGGAGGCGGCGATCGGGGAGGCGGCGCCCGCGCCGTTCGTCTTCGGATCGTTGTCGCCGTGGCCGCCGTGCTCCACGGTGGACTTGCCGGCGCCGTCGGAGATCTGCCCGTCCGTCGGAGCCTTGGGCGGCTCGACGGGAGCGGGCCGCGAGGGCTGCGCGGATCCGCCGCCGGCCGCCGCACCGCCGCCGTCCTTGCCGAAGACCACGTCGGAGCAGGTGTAGAAGGCCTCGGGGCTGTCCGAGCGCTGCCAGATGCTGAAGATCAGGTGCCGGCCGCTCTTGCCGGGCAGGGTCCCGGCGAACACGTAGTCGCCGTTCTGCATGGCCGGGTCGGTGACCTTCGCGAAGGGCGCGGCTTCGAGGTCGGACCACTTCAGCGGCTTCGACGGGTCGTAGCCGTCCTTCGTCACGTACAGCTCGAAGGAGCCCTTGTGCGGGGCGGTCCCCTTGTAGCGGAAGGTGTGCGCTCCGGCCTTCATGGGCGTGGCCGGCCAGTCGGCGCGGGCCAGGTCCAGCCCCTTGTACTTGGGGTTGCCGGCCGAGCAGAGCTGCCCGTCGGGGATCAGCGACCGGCTCTTGCCGGCGGCGTTCGCGATGTTCACCGCGTTCCAGTCGTAGAAGGCCTGCGGGCCGCTCGCCGCGACGGCCGCCTTGCAGGCCGCCGACTTCGGCGCCTCCGGCCCCTCCGCGTAGCAGGCCGCCACCCGGCTGACCGGGTCCGTCATCGACCCGTGGGCGGCCGCCGGAACGGCCGCGTACGCGGCCACCGCGAGCGGGGCCAGACCGGCGGCGGCGATACGGGCGGCGGTGCGGCGGCGGGGTGCGGGCATGGGCGGAACTCCTTCGGGCGCGGGGCGGGGTGCACCAGCGGAACCGGCCGCCGCGCCACCGCCCCACAAGGGTTCCGGCACCGCACCACGACCTCCCTGGCCCGGCCAAGCTAGCCCGCCGCGCACCCCGTTCGACCGCCTTCGAGCCCCACAAGAGGATCCTTAGGCTCCTGTTAAGGAAGCCCTAAGCACCCCCACAGGAACGCCTCCGCGCAAGAGACGCCTAGCGCAGCAGTGCGGCCAGGCCCTCCTCGGAGCGGGCCCGCTCCTCCAGGGCGTCCAGGGCGCGTACCGCCTGGCCCGCCGCCTCGGGGTCGCTCGCGGTCAGGCCGCTCTGCGCGAACTCGTCCTCGTCCAGCCGCAGGACGGTCTTCCCGTCCGCCGACACCCACAGGTCGAGGTCCAGGTCCTCCACGAGGATCCCGCCCTCGCGGACCACGGCCGGACGGGTGACGTCGCAGTACCAGCCCTTCAGGACGCCCGCGCCGCTCCAGACCTCCTTGACCGCGTACCAGCGCGTCCGCCAGAAGTGCTCGACGAACACGTCGCCGGGCTCGAAGCGGACGAACCCGAAGTCCCGTACCCCCTCGGCCGCCCAGGGGGCCCGTACCGAGATCCGGTCGCCGTCGTCGGACAGCTGTGCCGCCGGGTAGGCGATCTTGGTCCGGCCGGCCTTGGTGAGGGTGATGGTCCAGGTGGTGCTCACAGTGCGGGTCCTCCGACCTTCTTCGTGAAACGGGTCTCGGTCGCGCAGATCCGGTATCCGAACCACGCGTTGATGGCGAGCATGGGCTCGTTCCCGGCGTCGTTGCCGGTGAAGGCCTCGGTGTAGCCGGCCGCGCGGGCCCGCCGCAGCGAGTCCGTCTTGGCGAGCTTGGCCAGGCCGCGGCCGCGGAAGGCGCGCCGGGTGCCGGTCATCGCCGAGCCGTAGCGGGTGCGGCCGTCGGTGCGGGCGGCCGAGAACGCGGCCACCTCCCCGTCGACGAGGGCCACCGAGGTCAGCCCGTGGTCGAGGGTCGGGTCGTGCCAGACGCCGTCCAGCCACTCCTGGTAGTCGTCGAGCGAGGCCGGGACGTCGCCCGGCTCGTCGGCCGTGGCCTCGGCGTCGGCCTCGTAGAGCGGCCGGGGGTCGTCGGCGAAGGCGGAGGCCGGGCGCAGCTCCACCCCGGCGGGCAGCTCGTCGGGGAGCGGCGGGAGGGCGGCCGCCGCCAGGTCCAGGCGCAGGAAGTGCGCGGACCGGCTCGGACGGTAGCCGTGCCGCTCGGCGAACGCCCGGTGCGCGGGCTCGTCGAGCACCCAGGCGTACGTGTCCACGGCCCCGTGCGCGGTGAGGTGCGCCTCCGCCGCGCGCAGCAGGGCGGTGCCGGCGCCGCGGGCCCGGTCGGCGGGGTCGACGTAGGCGTTGACGTACGACTGGCCGGGCTCGGGGCTGTCGTGGGCGAGGCCCACCTGGGCGGTGCCCACGACCCGGCCGTCCGCGGACTCGGCGACCAGGAGGCGGAAGCGGGCCTCGGGGTGCGCGGACCCGAGCTCGAAGGCCACGCCGTCCGGGGTGGTGACCAGGAAGGGCAGGGCGGCGCGGCGCACCCGTACGACGGCCTCCACGTCGGCGGGGTCGTCGGGGCGCAGGTCGCGGACGTGCGGGGTGTGGAGGCTCATGGGGCCGACGTTACGGGCGGATCGGCCACCGGCGCCTGCGAATTACAATCGGCCCGTGACCTCGACCAACCCCCTCAGGCTCAGGATCGACGGCGCGGCCGGCTCGGCGGCCCCGTACGAACAGCTGCGCGCGCAGATCGCGGACCAGGCCCGGTCGGGCCGGCTCCCGGCGGGCTTCAAACTGCCGACGGTGCGGGGGCTGGCGGAGGAGCTGGGGCTGGCGGCCAACACCGTGGCGAAGGCGTACCGGGCGCTGGAGGCGGACGGGGTGATCGAGACGCGGGGGCGGAACGGGACGTTCGTCGCGGCGGCGGAGGGTTCCTCGCGGGAGGCCGCCCTCGCCGCGCAGGCGTTCGCGGAACGGGCCCACCGGCTGGGTCTCACGGAGGCGGAGGCCCTCGCCGCGGCCACGGCCGCCCTCCGGGCCCGCTACGCCGCCGAGTAGCCCCGCCCGCGACCCCCTCAGAGGTAGAGGCCCGCCTCCGACTGGGACTGGGCCGGGACGACCGCCGCCGGACCCGTCCCCCGCCGGAGGGCGAAGAGTTCCGCCAGGGTCGCCCCCTCCCGGGACACCCCCTCGTCCGTGCCGAGCCACTCCACCGCCTCCCCGCGCGTCAGCGGGCCGACCTCGATGCGGGCCAGGCAGCGGCCCGGCCGGACCACCGCCGGGTGGAGCCGTTCCAGGTCCTCGTTGGTGGTGACACCGACCAGCACGTTGCGGCCCTGCCCCAGCAGCCCGTCCGTCAGGTTCAGCAGCCGCGACAGCGCCTGCCCCGCGGTGTGCCGCGCCTCGCCGCGGATCAGCTCGTCGCAGTCCTCCAGCAGCAGCAGCCGCCAGCGACCCTTCGCCGTGCCCTCGTCCTCGCCGATCGCGATGTCCATCAGGTAGCCCACGTCGTTGAACAGCCGCTCCGGGTCCAGGACGCAGTCCACCTGGCACCAGTCCCGCCACGACCGCGCCAGCGTCCGCAGCGCGGAGGTCTTCCCCGTCCCCGGCGGCCCGTGCAGCAGCAGCAGGCGGCCCGCGATGTCGTCCGGGGTGATCTTCATCAGCCGGTCCATCGCCGCCGCCACCGGCGCCGTGTAGTTCGGCCGCACCTCCGCCCACGTGCCGGCCGAGATCTGCCGCGTCGTGCGGTACGGGCCCCGGCGCGGGGAGACGTACCAGAAGCCCATCGTGACGTTCTCCGGCTGCGGTTCGGGCTCGTCCTGGGCCCCGTCCGTGGCCTCGCCGAGCACCCGCTGCGCGAGCTCGTCGCTGACCGCGGTGACCGTGACGTCCGCGCCCCGGCTCCAGCGGGAGACCAGGACCGTCCAGCCCTCGCCCTCGGCGAGCGTGGCGCTGCGGTCGGTGTCGCGCGCCGAGCGGAGCACGGTGGCCCGCGGGGGCAGCAGCGTCGCCTCCGCCTTCACCCGCTCGATGGTGACGCTCTGCGCGTACGGCTGCTCGCCGGTCGCGAACCGGCCGAGGAAGAGCGCGTCGACGACGTCCGACGGTGAGTCACTGTCGTCCACGTGGAGCCGGATCGGCAGCGCGTCATGCGGGTCTGCTGGCATGGCGCCCATGATCCGGCACGAACTGACCTCCCGCACCCGTGTTTCGCCGGATCGGGTGCCCAAGTTCCCTCTTCAAACCCATCGGTCGTGAAGATTGGGCCGCCAACCCCGCCCCGAAAATTCTTGGCATGAACACTTCCGGCCATCCCCGGCTGCTTGTACCACGGACTGAGGAGTAACCCCCACAAGGAGCCGCACACATGAGCATGAGACTGTCGCGCTTCGCCGCCCTCACCTCCTCCCTGTTGCTCGCCGCCGGAGCCGCCCTCCTCGGTGCCGGCCAGGCCTCCGCCCAGGCCGACTTCGGCTACGTCGCCCTCGGAGACTCGTACTCCTCCGGCGTCGGCGCCGGGAACTACGACTCCGCCAGCGGCAACTGCAAGCGCACCACCCGCGCCTACCCGGCCCTGTGGGCCGCCGCCCACGCCCCGCAGACCTTCTCCTTCACCGCCTGTTCCGGTGCCCGTACGGGTGATGTGATCTCCGGTCAGCTCGGCCCGCTCAACTCGGGTACCGACCTGGTCAGCATCACCATCGGCGGCAACGACGCCGGCTTCTCCGACGTGATGACGACCTGCGTCCTGCAGTCCGAATCCACCTGTGTCAACCGCGTCAACCAGGCCAAGGCGTACGTCGACTCCACCCTCCCCGGCCAGCTCGACCAGGTCTACAACGCCATCCGCGGCCGCGCGCCCTCCGCCAAGGTGGTCGTCCTCGGCTATCCCCGCTTCTACCAGCTGAACGGGAGCTGCGTCGCCGGTCTCACCGAGGGCGAGCGCTCCGCCATCAACGGCGCCTCCGACTACCTCAACGCGGCCATCGCCAAACGCGCCGCCGACCACGGCTTCACCTTCGCCTCGGTCGTCGGCGCCTTCACCGGGCACGAGATCTGCTCCGGAGACGCCTGGCTGCACAGCGTCAACTGGACCAACATCGGCGAGTCGTACCACCCCACCGCAGCCGGACAGTCCGGCGGCTACCTCCCGGTGTTCAGCGGCAAGGCCTGAGGGCCGGTCACCGGGCTCCCCGCCGGCGTCGGCCCCCCGGGTGCCGGCGCCGGCGTCCCCGAGGGCGAACCCGAGGGGCGCGGGGGAGCGGGGGAGGAGGCCCCGGCCGTCGGGGTCTCCTCCGCGCACGCCACGGAGAACTCCATCCAGGGCGAGGTCTTCAGCTGCGGCGCGCGCACCTCGAGCCGTACCGAGTCCTGCACGTTCCCGCCCGCCGCCTTCCCCACGGGCTCGTCGTGGTTCAGCTGACGGGTCCGGGCCCCGCCCTCCTCGTACGTGATGCTCTGCCACGGCGCCGTGGACGTGGAGCCGTCGAGCCTGGCCCAGCGGTACTCCACCACGGCGGGCAGCACGGCCACCTCGATGGTGGCGGTGAACGAGGGCGTGCCCGTCGCCGGCGGCGGGCAGCTCCCCGCGTAGGCGGCGCGCAGGGCGTGCGCGTACAGCGTGACGTTCTGCGCGGGCCCGCTGGTCGCGGACCCGGACGGGGAGGCCGGCTGCGAGGCCGGCGCGGACGCGGACGGCGAGGGCCGCTGCGTCGCGGCGGGGGCCCCGCCCGCCCCGCTCCCGCCCCCGGTGTCGCGCACCAGCAGCCACACCAGCAGGGCCAGTACCGCCAGCAGCGCGAGGATGCCGACGGTCAGCACCACGCCGGCCCCGCTCCCCCGCTCCGGCTCCGGCGGGAGCGGCGCCGAGGGGACCGGCACCGTCCCGCGGTCCCCCTGGTACGGTCCGGCCGCCACCGTCGGCGCCGCCGGATCCCACACCGGCCCGCCCGGGTCCCGTACGGCGCCGCCCGCGCCGATGATCCGCAGCATCCGGGCGGCCTCCGCCGGGGACAGCCGCGCGGCCGGGTCCTTGCGCAGCAGCCCCTCCAGCACGGGCTCCAGCGGCCCGGCCCGGCGCGCCGGGGGCGGCTCGGCGTCCACCACGGCCTCCAGGGTGGCCACCGGGGTGTCCCGCAGGAAGGGCGAGACCCCCTCCACGGCGGCGTACAGCATCACCCCGAGCGACCACAGGTCCGACTCCGGGCCGGGCTCGTGCCCCAACGCCCGTTCCGGCGCGAGGTATTCGGGGGAGCCCAGCACCTCGCCGGTCATCGTGAGCGGCGCGGCGCCCGCGAGGCTCGCGATCCCGAAGTCGCTCAGCACCACCCGCCCGTCGTTGGCGACCAGCACGTTGGCGGGCTTCACGTCCCGGTGCAGCACCCCGGCGTCGTGCGCCGAGCGCAGCGCCGCCAGCACCTGCTCGCCCAGGTGCGCGGTCCGCTGCGGGGTCATCGGCCCCTCGCCCTCCAGCACCTCCGCCAGCGAGAGCCCGCGCACCAGCTCCATCACGATCCACGGCCGGCCCTCCTCGGAGGCCACGTCGTAGACGGTGACCACCCCGCGGTGCGAGACCCGGGCGGCGGCCCAGGCCTCCCGCTCCAGCCGCCGGTACAGCCGCGCCGCCTCGGCCGCGTCCAGCCCGGCGGGGGCGCGCACCTCCTTGACGGCGACCTCCCGCCCCAGCACCTCGTCGCGGGCCCGCCACACCACGCCCATGCCGCCGCGGCCCAGCGGACCGAGCAGCCGGTACCGCCCGGCGATGACACGCCCGGACTCCACGCCTTCGTCCGCACTCACGCGATTCCCCCTCGAGTCACCGGGTGATCACTCCAAGTTAGCGCAGTGGAGCTCCGGTGGCCCCCGTCGTGACGACACTCCGCACGGTGCTCACCGAGCGTGTTCCCAAGTGCCGCACCTCGTACGGAGAGTGACGGTCGACTCCGCTGAGTAATCGTCAACTACCCGTACTCACAGGGGTAATTCACACCACCGGGATACCCGAGGACATAGCGCAGGCGATAGGGTTACCCTGCCCGGGCCGGGTGCCTTCGTACGGGTGGGGAGAGACATGGAACAGATAACGATGCGCAGCAGGCCGCCCCGCGTGCCTGCCATCACCTGCGGGAGCAGCGCGACCAGCTCGCGCCTCGACCGCCACCTCGCCGTGCTGGGCGGTCCCGCCGTCCCGCGCCACGACGTGGCCGAGGCGACCCTGCTGATGCGCGAGCTCACCTCGCGCGACCACACCCACGTCCAGCGGAGCCGGAGCGCGCGCGTCGCGCTGTTCGCACCGCTGCGCAGGCTGCGGCGCACCCTCTTCGGCAGCCGTCGCGCCTGACCGCTCCCGGCGACCGTCCCCGAAGCGCAGCCGGCCCGTCCGGCTGCACCCCGGCCCCGTCCCCTTCACCCGGCGTCCTCCGGCGCACGCAGCGCCGGAGCCACCGACGTACCGGCGCCCCGGCTTCCCGGCGCACCCCGGCCTCAGGCGATCACACCGTCCCCGCGCAGCTCCGCGATGCGCGCGTCCGTCATCCCCAGGTCGCGCAGCAGCGTGTCGGTGTGCTCGCCGAGCGCGGGCACCGCTCCCATCACCGCCTCCGGTCCACCCGGCAGCCCGATCGGCGGCAGCAGGGCCCGCAGCGGGCCCGCCGGTGAACCCACCTCCCGCCAGCGGTCCCGTGCCGCCAGCTGCGGGTGCCCGGCCAGCTGCGCCACCGAGTTGAGCCGCGCACAGGCGATGCCGGCCGCCTCCAGCCGCTCCACCGCCTCCTCGGCCGAGAGCTTGCCGAGCACCCCGGCCACCACCGCGTCCGTCTCCTCCCGCCCCCGGGTACGGGCCGCGTTCGTCGCGAACGCCGGATCGGCGGCCAGCTCCGGCCGGTCCAGCACCTCCCGGGCCAGCCGGCCCCACTCGCGGTCGTTCTGCACCGACAGCAGCACCCGGTCCCCGTCGGCCGTCGCGTACGCGTCGTACGGCGCGATCACCGTGTGCGCCAGTCCCGTCCGCACCGGCTGCTCCCCGCCGTGCAGCGTGTGGTGCAGCGGATGCCCCATCCACTCGGCCAGCGACTCCAGCATCGAGATCTCCACCGGCCCGCCGCGTCCCGTCGTCCCGCGCCGCAGCAGCGCCGCCAGCACCCCCGAGAAGGCGTACATGGCGGCCGCGATGTCGGCCGCCGGGATCCCCGCCTTCACCGGCCGCTCCGGGGTCCCGGTCACCGACACCAGCCCCGCCTCGCACTGCACGAGCATGTCGTAGGCCCGCTTGTGGGCGTACGGGCCCCCGACGCCGTAGCCGGAGACGTCCACGGCCACCAGCCGCGGGTAGCGGGCGCACAGCGCGGCCGCGTCCAGCCCGAGCCGGGCGGCCGCGCCCTGCGCGAGGTTCTGCACGAACACGTCGGCCCCGCCGAGCAGGGCGTGCAGCACCTCCAGCCCGCGCGGGTCCTTCAGGTCCAGCGCGAGGGACTCCTTGCCCCGGTTGGCCCAGACGAAATGCGAGGCCAGCCCCCGGGCGGCGGTGTCGTAGGCCCGGGCGAAGTCACCGCCGTCGGGACGCTCCACCTTGATCACCCGGGCGCCGAGATCGGCGAGCTGCCGGGTGGCGAAGGGGGCGGAGACGGCCTGCTCGACGGCGACGACGGTGAGACCGGCCAGGGGGAGGGGTTCGGTGGCTGCCATGGGCCCTGCCTACCGCGTGGGAGCGGGGTCTGTCACCCCCTCGCCGCGGCGGCCGGGGCGATCAGGGGCTCACAGCAGGGCGAACTGGCCCCCCGGGCCCTCCTCCTGGTGGTCCAGGACCGACGCCGGGCGGCGCGACCAGCGGGGCGGCGGCAGCACTCCGGCGGCCGCCAGCTCGGCCCGCGGGAGCCGCGGCCCGGGGGTGAACGCCGCCCGCTCCGGTGCCAGATCGGCCAGCAGGGCCAGGGTGGTCACCAGCGCGAGCAGCTCCGAGGTCCACGCCTGCGGCCACTCGGCCGGGCCGAACCCCTCCAGGCCCCGAGCCTCCGGCTCCCGGTGCGCGCCGCGGGCGGCGAACCAGGAGTCCAGCACCCGCACGCCCTGCGCCTCGTACTCCCACGCCCCGGCCGGGACGGGGGAGACGGCGCCGTCCCCGATGGACAGCGTCTCGGTCTCCGGGTCGTACCCGAGCTCCCGCGGCCAGGCCGTCACCGCCGCCCGGACGTACGGCCGCCGTCCGCCGGGCAGCCGCGGCGGCTCCCCGCCGCGCGCCCCGCGCAGCTGGACGGTGAGCAGCCGGTGGCCCAGGTCCAGCCCGGCCCGCCAGCGCTCGGGGTCGGCGGTGAGCGGGACCTCGTACCCGTGGGGCCCGGGGCGGCCGGCGGCGAGGATCCAGCAGAGCACGTCCTCCGGGGTGACCCAGCCGCCGTAGCGCCCGCCCAGCAGGGACGCCAGGCCCGGCGCGAGGTTCGCCTCGGCGCCACCCGGGCGCCGGTGCAGCGGGCGGATCCGGCCGAGCCGGCCGGCCGGGAGGTGGGCGGTGACCAGCAGGCCCGGGTGCTCCAGCAGGAACAGCTGCTGTCCGTCCAGGACCCGCCACAGCTCGGGGCGGGCCGCGTCGATCAGCCGCTGGTCGGGCAGCAGCCACTGCTCGTCGAAGGGCGCGCGGAGCACCCGTACGGGGTCCGGGAAGGGGCCGGGGTCGTCGGCGAAGCGGGAGGTGGCCGAGCGCTGCCCCGGCAGGGCGGCCGCACCGGCGGAGGGCGTACGGGCCCGGCTCGGGCGGAACAGCCGCTCGCGCTCCGGCCCTTCGGCCCCGGTCAGGGCCGTCCAGCGGGCGCGCAGCGTGGCCGGATCGGGGGCCGCGACCCAGGCGCGGCCCAGGCGCAGGCCGCTCACGGACCAGGGCATCAGATCGTCCAGCAGGGGTACGTCTTCGCTCACCCGGCAGATGGTAGCGACGGGCGGCCGGGGCCGGGCCGTGTCCCGGCCGAAGCGTTACGCTCCCTATGTAGGCGTCCGTCACGTACGTACGCATCCGTACCGACCGAGGAGTCGGCCATGAGTCAGTACGACGAGTATTCGACCCCCTCGCAGGCCGAGGGCGAGCGGCTCGACGAGGACATGGACGAGAAGCAGTTCCAGCAGAGCCACCACGCCCGGACGGTGCGCACCACCCCCTCGCAGGCCGAGGGCGAGCGCGCGACCGAGGAGAACGAGCAGCAGAAGTAGGCCGCGGCCGGCGCGGCCGGCGCGGCCGTCCGCTCAGGGTGCGTCGACGGTGACCGTGAAGGAGAACCGGTCGCCCCGGTAGCGGATCCGGGCCACGTCGACGACCCGCCCGTCCTCCCCGTACGTCACGCCCGTGTAGTGCAGGATCGGGCTCAGCAGCGGCACCCGGAGCAGCTCGGCCGTCTCCGGGTCGGCCAGCCGCGCCTCGACGGTGTCCGTGATCCGGCTGATCCGCACGCCGACCACGTCACGCAGCACCTTGGTCATCGGCCAGCGCTCCAGGTCGGCGAGGTCCACCGCCTCGGCGAGCTCGGGGCGCACCGCGTTCTCCGCCCAGTTCGTCGGCTCCCCGCTCTGGCCGTCGCGCCGCAGGCGTCGGTAGGTGACCACCTCCGGCAGGTCCGGGAAGTGCTCCAGCAGCTCCCCGGACACCGGCGTCCGCTCGTGCCCGAGGACCGTCGTCGCCTCGCCCGACTGCTGGGCCACGATCGCGTCGACCGAGCCCAGCAGCCGCACCGGGGCGCTGCGGCGGGCGCCCGGCTCGATGAACGTGCCGCGCCGCCGGTGCCGGCTGATGAGTCCCTCGCCCTCGAGCTCCTTGAGTGCCTGGCGCATCGTCAGCACGCTCACCCCGTAGTGCTCGGCGAGCTGCTCCTCGGTCGGCAGGCGCAGCGAGGCGTCCGGGGTGCGGCCGAGTATCGAGGCGCGGAGCGACTGGGACACCTGGTACCAGAGGGGAAGCTTCCGGTTCAGTACCAGGGAGTCGGGGGCGAAGGCGGTCACGGGTGGTTCTCCGTACGGGCTGGCGTCCCGGTCGGGGCGGCAGGCTGAGCGGTGCGGGGGCAGGGGAATACTAGGCGCGGAAGTGCCGCTCGAGACCCTCCCAGACGTCGTCGTATCCGCGCTGGAGGTGGTCGGCGCCGGCCGCCTGGGCGGTGGCGGTGATCGGCCAGCGGGTCTCGAACATGAAGGCCAGGCCGTCGTCGATCTTCTGCGGCTTCAGCTCGGCGGCGCTGGCCTTGTCGAAGGTCTCCCGGTCGGGTCCGTGCGCGGACATCATGTTGTGCAGCGAACCGCCGCCGGGGACGAAGCCCTCGGCCTTGGCGTCGTAGGCCCCCTCGATCAGGCCCATGTACTCGCTCATCACGTTGCGGTGGAAGTACGGCGGGCGGAAGGTGTCCTCGCCGACCAGCCAGCGCGGGGCGAAGACGACGAAGTCCACGCCCGCCAGGCCCGGGGTGTCGGAGGGCGAGGTCAGGACCGTGAAGATGGACGGGTCGGGGTGGTCGTAGCTGATGGTGCCGATGACGTTGAACTTCCGCAGGTCGTAGACGTACGGGACGTGCGTGCCGTGCCAGGCGACCACGTCGAGCGGGGAGTGGTCGTAGGTCGCGGTCCAGAGGTTGCCGCAGAACTTGTTGACCACCTCGGTCGGGCGCTCGCTGTCCTCGTACGCGGCGACCGGCGCGCGGAAGTCACGGGCGGCGGCCAGGCCGTTGGCGCCGATCGGGCCCAGGTCCGGCAGCTCGAAGGGCTGGCCGTAGTTCTCGCAGACGTAGCCGCGCGCGTCGCCGTCCAGCAGCTCGACGCGGAAGCGGACGCCGCGCGGGATCAGCGCCACCTCGCCGGGGCCGGCGGACAGCAGGCCGAGCTCGGTGCGCAGCAGCAGGCCGCCGCGCTCGGGGACGATCAGCAGCTCGCCGTCGGAGTCGCTGAACACCCGGTCGGTCATGTCGGCGTTGGCGGAGTAGAGGTGGACGGCCATGCCGGTGCGCTGGGTGGCGTCGCCGTTGCCGCCGAGGGTCCACAGGCCGGCCAGGAAGTCGGTGCCGGGGGCCGGGTCGGGCAGCGGGTTCCAGCGCAGCCGGTTGGGGTCCGGGACGGTCTCGGTGAAGGGGCCGGTGCGCAGGCCGCCGTTGTCGGTGCGGGTGAAGGCCGGGTGGGCGGCGGAGGGGCGGATGCGGTAGAGCCAGGAGCGGCGGTTGTGGCGGCGGGGCTCGGTGAAGGCGCTGCCGCTGAGCTGCTCGGCGTAGAGGCCGAGGGGGGCGCGCTGGGGGGAGTTGCGGCCGAGCGGGAGGGCGCCGGGCACGGCCTCCGAGCTGTGCTCGTTGCCGAAGCCGGTGAGGTACTCCAGCGCCTGCGCCGTCTTCCTGGCCTGCTCGCTCATGGGGGCTGCTCCCGCTCCGTCGAAGGAATCCTATGGTCGACAGTAGGATTCCGTGCCGCGCACGTCAACGCCGTCTTTCCGGCCAGGGCCGCCGGGGGCGCTCGCGGGCCGGGCTCCGGGCCGGGCTCCGGGCGGGCTCCGGGGCCGGGATCCGGGCGGGGATCCAGCCGGGCTCCGGGGCCGGGATCCGGGCCGGGCCCGGGTTCGTGCGCGGGGGGATCCAAAAAGATGAACAATGCTCTACTCTCTCGCGCATGTCGTGGACCCGCAGGTTCCCTGCCGTGCCGGCGGCGCTCCTCGCCGCCCTCCTCGCGCTCCTGTCCCTCCTCGCCGCCGCGCCCGAAGCCCGCGCGCACGAGGAGCGCCCCGTCACCCTCCCCGACGGCTCCGGCTCGGTCCCGCTCTACCGCGCGGCCGAGCCCGACCTGCTGGTCTGCAAGACCGACCGGGCCGACTTCGAACGCCGGACCGCGGGCTTCCCCGAGCAGCTCAGACAGCGCAACCTCACCCTCTACGAGCGCTGCCAGGCGGGTGGGTACCGCCACCTCCAGGAAGCCGTGGACGCCGTCGACCGGCCGGGCATGAACATCGCGATCCTCCCCGGCCTCTACGAGGAGGAGCCCTCGCTGCCCCTGCCCGAGGGGGAGTGCGCACACCTCAAGGCCCCCGATTCGGCGCTCGGCTACCAGATCCTGTCCTACGAGCAGCAGGTGCGGTGCCGCCACAACCAGAACCTCGTCGCGATCCTCGGCAAGAAGGACCTGCAGATCGAGGGGACCGGAGCTGCCCGCACGGACGTCGTCATCGACGCCAAGTACCAGAAGCTGAACGCCATCCGCGCCGACGGGTCCGACGGCGTCTACTTCCGCAACTTCACCGCGCAGCGCACCACCTTCAACTCCCTGTACGTGCTCGCGGCCGACGGCTTCGTCATCGACGACGTACTGACCCGCTGGAACGACGAGTACGGCTTCCTGACCTTCGCCAGCGACCACGGGCTCTACAAGAACTGCGAGTCCTACGGCAACGGCGACTCCGGCATCTACCCCGGCAGCGCCTCGAACATCAACGACGGCCGCGGCTACGACGTGCCCCGCTACTCCATCGAGATCACCGGCTGCCGCAGCCACCACAACATGGTCGGCTACTCCGGCACCGCTGGGGACTCCGTCCACGTCCACGACAACGAGTTCGACCAGAACATGGGCGGCGCCTCGATGGACAGCGCCTTCCCCGGCCACCCCGGCCTCCCGCAGAACCACGCCCGCTTCGAGCGGAACCTGATCCACGACAACAACGCCGACTACTACCACTACGTCGCCGACGGCACCTGCGCCAAGCCGCCCGTCGCGCGCGGCTACGAGCAGGGGGTGGTCTGCCCGCAGATCTCCATGCCGCCGGGAACCGGCATCATCACCGCGGGCGGCAACTGGAACGTCTACGAGAACAACTGGGTCTACGGGCACCGGCGCGCCGGCTTCTTCCTCAGCGCGGTGCCGGCCTTCATCCGCGGCGAGGAGAAGTGGTCCAAGCAGACCGACACCTCCCACCACAACCGTTACGCGGGCAACGTCCTCGGCAAGGACAGGTCCGGCGCCTCCCGCCCCAACGGCAGCGATGTGTGGTGGGACGGCCAGGGCCGCGGGAACTGCTGGCAGGACGGCCCCGACGGCTCCACCCCCGGCACGCTCCCGCAGTGCGGCGCCGCGCGCGGCCAGGTCAGCGGCGCCTCGGCACGGCTCGTGGGCGAACCGGTCAAGCTGACCCAGCTGCTGGTCTGCGCCGACTACAACGTCCAGGCCCGCAGGCTCCCGGCCGGCTGCGACTGGTACGGGGCCCGGGGCCTGGAGCGCGTCGAGACCCAGATCGCCCTCGCGGTGGCGGCGGTCCTGCTGCTGGTCGGCGGAGTCCTGTGGGGCCGCCGCCTGCGGCGCTCCCGGCTGGGCACGGCCGCCGCCCTGCTGGGCCTGGCCGGCCTGGCCCTGGACGTCGCCGGCTCCACGACGCCCCTGACCCACACCCCCGTCCCCGCCCTCGCCCTGCTCCTGCTCGGCCTGTGCTGGACCGGCGCCGGTCTGGCCCTGCGCCGTGAACGGCCCTGGCTGGCCCGCCTCACCCTGCTCCTGGGCGCCCTGACCCTGCTCGACGCCTTCGACAAGGCCGTGCTGATGATCCCCTGGATCCCGCTGAGCCCCGCCTGGATCCGGAGCCTGGTCGCGGTGGTGTGGGTGCTGTGGGCGGTCGTGGCCTCCGCCCGCCCCGGCCCGCCCGCCCCCACCCACCCCGGCAGCCCGCCCGAACCCACGTCCGGCGACCGCACCCCCGTCCCCACGTCCCCGGACGCCACGCCCGCACCCTCGAACCCGGCCCCGTCCCCCGACGGGACCGCCGCATGACCCCCACCGCGCGGACCCCGGCCCGCCCGGCCGACCGGCGGCGGGCCCCGTCCCGGCGGCTCACCCCCCCCCCGCCGCGACGGGCCAGCTC
>NZ_JBHVUQ010000042.1:0-49932 GCF_042884105.1 Streptomyces sp. NPDC058157 | reverse complement strand
GCCCCGCGCCCCGCCCCCCGGGACCCCCGCCCCGCGCTGTCCCCGCCCCGCACCCGGCACGGCGGGCCGGGGCCGCGGCGGCCGCGGGCCCGGGGCGGGCCGACGGCATCCGCCCCGCCGCGGGCCGGCTACGGCTCGGCGGTCTCCGCCAGGGCTGCCAGGCCGCGCAGTTGGGCCGAGGTCACCCCGTCGGGGATCGGCACCGGCGCCGGGGTGCGCAGCGGCGGCTGCCAGCCCGTCTCCGGCTCCCAGCGGCGCACGACCTTGGCCGGGGCCCCCGCCACCACGGCGTGATCCGGCACCTCGCCCCGCACGACGGCCCCCGCGGCCACCACCACGTTGCGGCCCAGCTTCGCCCCGGGGAGGATCACCGCCCCCGTGCCCAGCCAGCAGCCCGGCCCGATCTCCACCGGGGCGCTGCGCGGCCACTGCTTGCCGACGGGCTCGTGCGGGTCGTCGTAGCTGTGGTTGGTGGAGGTGATGTAGACCCCGGGCCCGCAGAACGTGTCGTTGCCGATGCTGATGCGGGCGTCCGCGATCACGTGGCTGCCCCGGCCGAGGACCACGCCGTTGCCCAGGACCAGCACCGGGTCGGGGCCGAGGTCGAGGCCGGGCATCATCCCGGCGGTCAGCGTGACCTGCTCGGCGATGATGCAGTGGCCGCCCATGCGGATCCACGGCTCGCCGAAGACGGTGCCCTGCGGGAAGGCGAGCCGGGTGCCGTCGCCGATCGCCCCGAAGCGCAGCCGGCCCGGGTTCTGCGCGGTGACCGCGCCCGCCTGCTGCATCCACCGCCAGCCCGCATGGACCGCGCGGCTGGCCACGCGGCGGCGCAGGGCCGCCAGGGATGAGAACGTGTTCTGGTTCTTCGGCACCCGGCCACGGTAGTGGGCCGCGCGCCGGACGTCCGGACCGCGTTCCTGTGATCTTCACCCCATCGCCGCCCAGGGGCGGCCCGTGCCCTACGGTGCCGGTAGCGCGGCATCCGGAAACAGAGGGAAACGATCATGACGAACCACACGGGTCAGCCCGGCCGGGCCGGCCAGGCCGGTCAGGGAGCTCTCATCGCGGCCGTGGGCGACCGGCGGCCGTCCGTGGACCCGACGGCGTTCACCGCTCCGACCTCGGTCGTGGTCGGCGACGTCACCCTGGGCCCGGGCGCCAGCGTCTGGTACTCGGCGGTGCTGCGCGGCGACTGCGGGCCGATCACGCTGGGCGCCGACAGCAACGTCCAGGACAACTGCACGCTGCACGTCGACCCCGGCTTCCCGGTGTCCGTCGGCGAGCGGGTCTCGATCGGGCACAACGCCGTCGTGCACGGCTGCACCGTGGAGGACGACTGCCTGATCGGGATGGGCGCGACCGTGCTGAACGGGGCCGTGATCGGCGCCGGTTCGCTGGTGGCCGCGCAGGCCCTGGTCCCGCAGGGCATGGTGGTCCCGCCCGGCTCCCTGGTCGCGGGCGTGCCGGCCAAGGTACGGCGGGAGCTCACCGCCGAGGAGCGCGAGCACATCAAGGTGAACGCCGCGATGTACACGGAGCTGGCGGGGCAGCACCGCGCCGCGCTGCTGCCGCAGGACTGACCGCGAGGGACCCGGCGCGACCGCACCCCCGGACCCCGGACCGGGGGCGCGGAAGCCCGATCGCCCGATCGCCCGGCGGCCGTCCGGCCCCGACCCGGGAGGGTCAGTCCGCGGCGCCCGCCGGGGCCGTCACCCGCTGGGCCGCCGCCTCCTCACGGGCGGCGGCCGCGGCCTTCTTCATCCGGGCGCGCACCACCAGCGTGACGGCGAGCCCGAGCAGCAGGGCGGCCACCAGGGCCAGCCAGGAGAACCGCTTCAGCCAGGGCTCCGCGACGATGCCGACCGTGTAGATGACCGCGGTGGTGCCGCCGGCCCACAGGACGCCGCCGAGGACGTTGGCGATCAGGAACCGCCAGTAGGGCATGCGCAGCACGCCCGCGAGCGGCCCGGCGAAGATCCGCAGCAGGGCCACGAACCGGCCGAAGAAGACGGCCCACATCCCCCACCGGTCGAACGAGCGCTCCGCCACGGCCACCTGCTCCGGCCCGAAGTGCTTCGGGAAGCGCCGGCCGAGCTTCTCCAGCAGCGGCTTGCCGCCGCGGCGCCCGATCGCGTACCCGATGGAGTCGCCGACGATCGCCCCCGCGATCGCGCAGAGCCCGAGGACCACGGGGTCGATGTGCCCTTGCTGAGAGGCCAGCAGGGCCGCGCTCACGAGGATGATCTCCCCCGGCAGCGGGATGCCCAGGCTCTCCAGTCCGATGACCAGACCCACCAGGAGATAGACACTGATCGCCGGAATCGTCTCCAGCCATTCCTGGACGTGCACCGGTTCGCCCTCCCTCGTCGTCACCGGCGCGCCCCGGGGACACGCCGAACGAGCAGCCTATCCGCTCCCCGCGACGGGCCTTGCCCGCAGCACGGGTTCCCGGGGCGAACGACCGGCGAACACCTCCCGACGGCGCGGACCGCGCGGCGGGCTGCCGGCCGCCGGGATCAGGCGTTGGGGCGCAGCGTCCAGACCACGGTCATCTCGCCCGTGACGGCCTCGTCCTCGCGCTGGATGGCGATGGTGACGGGGAACTCCGGGCGGCCGCCCGCGTCGAGCTCGGCGACGACCTCGGCGGCCGGGCGGCCGAGGGTGGCGGTGGCCGTCACGACGCCCTTGGCGAGCTTCTTGTAGCCGATCTCGGCCTTGACGGCCAGCGGCACCGCGCGCGAGAGCTGGTCGCCGAAGGCGGCCAGGACGATCGCACCGCTCGCGGACTCGGCCAGGGTGAACATCGCGCCGGCGTGCGGGCCGCCGACGTGGTTGTGGAAGTCCGGCTGGTCCGGGAGCCGGACGACGGCGCGCTCCGGAGTGGTCTCCAGGAACTGGAGGTTGAGGGTGCGGGCCATCGGCACGGTCTGGGCGAGCAGTTCGCCCACGTTCATCTGTTCTGCGCTCATGGCACGCGATGTTACCCACGAGTAGATGGACTTGGCCAGAGTCCGCGAGGGGGCGGACGTGGCTCCCGCGGGGCTCTCCCACTATGGTTACCGGCCATGTGGCCAGGACAGCAGCAGCCGCCCGGGGGACAGCAGGGCCCCCAGGACGCGCAACAGAACCCGTACCAGCAGCAGCCGGGACAGCCGAACCCGTACCAGCAGCAGCCCCAGCCGGGATTCGGACAGCAGCAGCCCGGCTACGGCTACCCGCAGGCGGGCGGTTACCAGACCCCGCCGCCGGTCCAGCCGTGGGGCCAGCCCACCCCGCAGCCGCCCGCGCCCCGGGCCTCCGGCGGGAGCCCGTTCTCGACGAAGACCGTGGCCATCGTGGCCGCCTCGGCGGTCGTCGTGACGGCGGCCGCGACCGCGGCCTTCGTACTCACCCGGGACGACAAGGGGAGCAACCAGGCGAGCAACAAGCCGGCCGCCGCCTCCTCCGCGCCCGCCACCTCCGCCGCGCCGCCCGCCCCGAGCGGCAACCCGCGCGGCGGCGGCGACGCCAAGCCCGTCATCCCGGGCTGGAAGGTGGTCATGAACCCGAAGCACGGCACCGCCTTCGACGTCCCGCCGGAGTGGAACGTGGCGAGCTCCGGGGTGATCGCCGGCTTCGAGGACTCGAAGAAGGGCGACGGCTCCCCGCTCGTCACCTTCTCCGCACCCGCCTTCCTCAAGGAGGACTGGTGCAAGGTGGACTCCAACAAGGACGGCAAGGAGGAGAGCACCGGCCTGGCCGGCACCGGCACCAAGGGCGGCCAGGGCGCCAAGGACACCGCCGGGGCCGCGCACAGCGAGGCGGGCACCTGGGTGTTCGCCGCCTTCTCGCAGAAGCTGCCGGAGGACAAGGTCAAGATCTCCGAGTCCAAGGAGTTCACCACCCTCTCCGGACTCAAGGGGCACTACGCGACGGCGACCGTCAGCGACGTCCCCAAGGAGAACAAGTGCTCCACGGACGGCAAGAGCATCGCCTTCAGCTTCCGCAACTCCAAGGGTGACTTCGCCAGCTGGGTCCTGTGGAGCGCCGCCGGGGTCCCCGGCGAGGTCGACCAGGCCACCGAAGAGAAGATCATGAGCTCGGTCCGCCTCGTCGCCAACTGACCTCACGCACCACCCCACCCCTGGGCCGATTATCCGTTTTCCGGTTATTCGTTTGGATTCTCGGCCCGGGGCGGGGGATAGTCCCCCGGTGAGCTCTCCCCCCACCGACTCCCCCGCCGCTCCGCGCCGCCTCCCCTCCTGGGCGGGCCGCAACTACGCCCTGCTGACCGGCGCCGCGGTCGTGACGAACCTCGGCAGCCACGGAGCGCTCATCGCCTCCGCCTTCGCCGTCATGGACGCGGGCGGCTCCGGCGGCGACGTCGGCCTCGTCGCCGCGGCCCGTACGCTGCCCCTCGTCCTCTTCCTGCTCGTCGGCGGCGCCCTCGCCGACCGGCTCCCGCGCCACCGCGTGATGGTCGCGGCGAACGCCCTCAACTGCCTCTCGCAGGCCGCCTTCGCGGTGCTGGTCCTCACCGGCGAGCCCCGGCTGTGGCAGATGATGCTGCTCACCGCCCTGTGCGGCACCGGCACCGCCTTCTTCAACCCGGCCGCCGAGGGCATGCTCCTGTCCAGCGTCTCGGGCGAGCACTCCAACCGCGCGTTCGCCCTCTTCCGGATGGCGATGAACGGCGCGGGCATCGGCGGCGCGGCCCTGGGCGGCGCCCTGATCGCCGCGATCGGCCCCGGCTGGGTCCTGGCCGTGGACGCGGCCGCCTTCGCCGTCGCGGGCGCCCTGCGCGCCTTCCTCGACGTCGGCCACATCGCCGAACGGACCCCGGGCGGGGGGCTGCTGGCCGACCTGCGCGAGGGCTGGGTGGAGTTCCGCTCCCGCGCCTGGCTGTGGAGCATCGTGCTCCAGTTCTCCGTCGTCGTCGCCGTGGTCGGAGCCGCCGAGTCGGTGTACGGGCCCCTCGTCGCCCGCGACCGGCTGGGCGGACCGGCACCCTGGGGGGTGGCCCTGGCCTTCTTCGGCGTGGGCACCATCGCCGGCGCCGTCCTGATGATGCTGTGGAAACCGCGCCGCCTCCTGCTGGTCGGCACCCTGTGCGTGTTCCCGCTGGCGCTGCCCTCGGCGGGCCTCGCGGTTCCGCTGCCCACCTGGGGGCTGTGCGCGGTGATGTTCGTCAGCGGCACGGCCGTCGAGGTGTTCGGCGTGAACTGGATGACGACGATGCACCAGGAGATCCCCGAGGAGAAGTTCTCCCGGGTCTCCGCCTACGACTGGTTCGGCTCGCTCTCGCTGCTCCCCCTGGCCACCGCCCTGGCCGGCCCGGCCGAGAGCGTCGTCGGCCGCACCCCGGCCCTGTGGGGCTGCGCGGCCCTGGTGATCGTCCCCACGGCCCTGGTCCTCCTCGTCCCGGAGGTCCGCCACATCACCCGCAGGCCGGTCCCCCACAAGTCCGCCGGGACCGGGCCCGCCCCCGCCGACGCGCCACCGGACGCCGCAGCCGTCACCCCACGCTGAACGCCCCCTCCGGCGGCTCCGGCGAGGCGACGGCGTCGGCGTCCGCCACCACCCCCGCGCCGCGCATGAACCGCCGCAGCCCCTCCCCCGACTCCACCCGCGCCGGGAACGCGTCCCCGGCACACCGCCGGGCCAGCGCGGCCACCGGCAGCGGGGCGTCGGAGGCCAGCAGCACCGCGTTGCCGAAGCGCCGCCCGCGCAGCACACCCGGCTCGGCGATCAGCGCGAGCTCCCCGAACGCGGCCGCGAAATTGGCCAGCTGGGCCTTCAGGAAGCCGAACGGCGCCCCGTCGGCCAGGTTCGCCGCGTAGAGCCCGCCGGGCCGCAGCACCCGGGCGGCCTGGCGGGCGTACTCCACCGAGGTCAGCTGGGCCGGCACCCGCGAACCCCCGAACACGTCCGCGACCAGGACGTCCGCGCTCGCCCCCGGAGCCCGCTCCAGCCAGGCCCGGGCGTCGGCGGCGTGCACCTCCACCCGCGCCCCGGCCGCCAGCGGCAGGTGCTCCGCCACCAGCTCCACCAGGGCCGCGTCGAACTCGACCACGGTCTGGCGGGAACCCGGCCGGGCCGCCGCGGCGTAGCGGGGCAGGGTCAGCGCGCCGCCGCCCAGGTGCAGCAGGTCCAGCGCGGCCCCCGGTTCGGCCGCGCAGTCCAGGACGTGCGCGAGGCGGCGTACGTACTCGAACTCCAGGTGCTCCGGCTCGTCGAGGTCGACGTAGGACTGCGGAGCCCCGTTCACGGTGAGCAGCCAGGCCCGCTCCCGGTCCACGTCCGGCATCAGCTTGGCGGTGCCCTGGCCCGTTTCCCGGATCACCGGGATCTGTTCGTCGCTCACCCCACCATTGTCGGGCGGTCCTAGGGGGTGTCCGACCAGACGGCCGCCGCCCCGGCCGCGTGCGCGGCGGCCTGGGCCAGACCCGCCCGCGCCGCGGGTGCCCGCCGGGCGGGGTCGAGCACGTTGCGGCCGAAGGCCTTGCGGGCCTCCGGGGACGGGGTGATCAGCAGCACCCGGGCCCCCTCGGCCCGCAGCCGCCCGGCCTGCCGGAGGGGGGACGGGAGCTTCCCCGCTCCGAAGGGGAGCGGGGCGAGGATCACCACGCGCCGGTAGCCGGCCGCCAGGTCGGCGTTGACGGCGGAGCGGATGCCGCCGTCCATGTACCGGCGGCCGTCGACGGTGACGGGCGGCCAGACCCCGGGCACGGCGCAGCTCGCCGCGACGGCGTCCACCAGCCCCACCCCGCGCTCCCGGTCGAAGACGGCGCTCTCTCCGGTCAGCGTGTCGACCGCGGTCACGACCAGACGCCGCTCGGGCCACTCGTGCGAGACGAGCCGGGCCTTCAGGACCTCGCGCCGTTCCGTTTCGTCGGGAGTGTCCGCGGCGAGGGCCATCGCGCCGACCCGCCGACGGTACTCGGCGGCGTCGCGCGAGCGCAGCATGGCGACGGCGTACCGGGCGAGGAGGCCCGCGCCGAACCTGGCCGGCGCCTCACCCGCCGGGTCGGCGAGCTGGCGCTCGTACAGTTCGGCCGGGGTGAGCAACCCGGAGGCGAGCTGGGCGCCCACCACCGAGCCGGCGGAGGTGCCGACGACGAGGTCGGCGCCGGTGAGGTCCACGCCGGCGCGGGCGAGCCCGTAGAGGATCCCCGCCTCCCAGCCGATGCCGGTGAGACCGCCCCCGCCGAGCACCAGGGCCGTGTCACGCGCCCCCTCGCCCTTCGTGTCCCCGCTCATCGCCGACGCTCCTCACCCGCTCGACCGCGCTCCCGTGTGGTGACGGCAGTCTGGCAGGGCCGGACCGCCGCCACCACGGGCGGGGGCTACCCGAGGACCTCGCTCACCGTCCCCGCGCCGACGGTGCGCCCGCCCTCGCGGATCGCGAAGCCGAGGCCCGCCTCCAGGGGCACGTCCCGGCCCAGCTCGACGGTCATGGTGACCGTCTCCCCCGGCCGGGCCACCCCGGCCGCGCCGAGGTCCACGTCCCCCACCACGTCGGCGGTGCGGATGTAGAACTGCGGCCGGTAGCCGGAGGAGAGCGCCGTCGTCCGGCCGCCCTCCCGCGCGGAGAGGACGTACACCTGCGCGGTGAACCGCCGCCGCGGGGCCACGCTGCCGGGCGCGGCGACCACGTGCCCGCGCCGCACCCCGTCGCGGTGCACCCCGCGCAGCAGCAGCGCGACGTTGTCCCCCGCCTCGGCGGACTCCATGGGCTTGCCGAAGGTCTCCAGGCCCGTGACGACGGTCTCCACGGGCTCACCCTCGCCGCCGAGGAGCGCCACGCGGTCGCCGAGCCGGACGGTGCCCCGCTCGACCGCGCCGGTCACCACGGTGCCGCGGCCGGTGATGGTCAGGACGTTCTCGACCGGCAGCAGGAACGGCGCGTCCGTGTACCGCACGGGCATCGGCACGTACGTGTCCACGGCGTCGAGCAGCGCCTCGATCGCCGCCGTCCAGCGCGGGTCGCCCTCCAGCGCCCCGAGCCCGGAGACCCGTACGACCGGGGCCTCGTCGCCGCCGTAGCCGTGGGCGCTGAGCAGCTCGCGGACCTCCAGCTCGACCAGGTCGGTCAGCTCCGGGTCGCCGGCGTCGGCCTTGTTGAGGGCCACCACGATGTGGTCCACCCCGACCTGCCGGGCCAGGAGCACGTGCTCGGCGGTCTGGGGCATGACCCCGTCGAGGGCGGAGACGACGAGGATGGCCCCGTCGAGCTGGGCCGCGCCGGTGACCATGTTCTTGACGTAGTCGGCGTGGCCGGGCATGTCGACGTGGGCGTAGTGGCGGGTGTCGGTCTCGTACTCGACGTGGGTGAGGTTGATGGTGATGCCGCGCCGGGCCTCCTCGGGGGCGCGGTCGATCCGGTCGAACGGCACGAAGGAGGCGCCGCCGCGCTCGGCGAGGACCTTGGTGATGGCGGCGGTGAGGGTGGTCTTGCCGTGGTCGACGTGCCCCATGGTGCCGATGTTGAGGTGCGGCTTGGTGCGGGCGAAGGCCGTCTTGGCCATGATGTCTTTCCCGTGTCTCGAAGCTGGAACGGGGACCCCTGGAGCGAACCGACCCTCCCCCTGCGGGGTCCGCCGGACGATCCGGGAAGGGTCAGCTTCGTGCGCCGTCGAACGCGGCGAATGCCGCTGCGGCGAAGGCCTCTGCCAGGGCGACCGCCGCGGAGGCGGGGAGGGCAGCCTTCGGCGCGTCCGCGACTGCGGACGGCGCTGCGGTGAAGGCGTACCGGGACATGCCGCTGATCCTGCCCGAGGGGCCGCGTCGCGTCGAACGAATTACCGCCGGGGCCCGTTCCGTTGCCGGACGCCCACCGCTGCCGCGCCCGGCTCCCTTCGTCCGGTTGAGGCCTGGATTACGGCGGGGCGGCGCGCCTGTCGGTTAATCTCCCCGGATGTCCCTCCTCCTCGCGCCGTGGACGCGGCTGTCGCTGCTCGTCGTACTGCTCGTGGCGGCCGGGGTCTGCGTCCTGGTCTACGAGCCCCAGCGGCTGCTGTCCCAGGGCTGGCCGGCCGGGCTCCCGGTGGGCATGGCCGTGCTGCTGTTCGCGGGGGCCTACGGGCTGTGCACGGCGGCGTTCGTGCCGCGCCCGCTGCTGAACCTCGCCGCGGGGGCGGTCTTCGGCAGCTGGTTCGGCCTGGCGGCGGCCGTCGGCGGCACGGTGCTGGGGGCCGGGATCTCCTTCGGGCTGGGGCGGGCCATGGGCCAGGAGGCGCTGCGCCCGTTCCTGCGCGGGCGCTGGCTGAAGGCGGCCGACGCCCAGCTGAGCGGGCACGGCTTCCGTTCCGTGCTGGCGGTCCGGATCTTCCCCGGGGTGCCGTTCGCCGCGGCCAACTACCTGGCGGCGGTCTCCCGCTGCGGCTGGCTCCCGTTCCTGCTGGCCACGGCCCTCGGCACGGTGCCCAACACGGCCGCGTACGTGATCGCGGGAGCCAGTGCCTCCGCCCCCGGATCCCCCGCGTTCCTCGTCTCGTTCGGGTTCATCACCGTCTCCGGTGTGGTCGCCGCAGCGGTCGCCTGGCGCAAGCGGGACCGGCTCGCGGCCCCGGCCGGGCGCGAGGCCTCGTCCGTACACCCCCCTGTGGTCGGTGCCGCACCCCACGGGCCCTAGCATCGGACCCGAACTGCCCGACGATCACAAGGACGAGCACCCACCGACATGAGCTGGTTCGAATCCCTAATCCTCGGTCTCGTCCAAGGTCTCACGGAATTCCTCCCGATCTCCTCCAGTGCCCACCTGCGGCTGACGGCCGCGTTCGCCGGCTGGCACGACCCGGGTTCGGCCTTCACGGCGATCACCCAGATCGGCACCGAGGCCGCCGTGCTGATCTACTTCCGCAAGGACATCGCGCGGATCGTCTCGACGTGGTTCCGCTCGCTCTACACCAAGTCGCTGCGCTCCGAGCAGGACGCGCGGATGGGCTGGCTGGTCATCGTCGGCTCGATCCCGATCGGCGTCCTCGGCCTCGTCTTCAAGGACCAGATCACCGGCCCGGCCCGTGACCTGCGGCTGACCGCCACCACCCTGATCGTGATGGGCCTGATCCTCGGCTTCGCCGACTGGCTGGCCTCGCGGGACGAGCAGGGCGGCCGGCACCGGGTGGTCAAGCAGCGCAAGACGCTCAAGGAGCTGGGCGTCAAGGACGGTCTGATCTTCGGCGTGTGCCAGGCGATGGCGCTGATCCCGGGCGTCTCGCGCTCGGGTGCGACGATCTCCGGCGGTCTGCTGCTGGGCTTCACGCGCGAGGCGGCGGCCCGCTACTCCTTCCTGCTGGCCATCCCGGCCGTGCTGGCCTCGGGCGCCTTCGAGATCAAGGACGTGATCGAGAGCCCCGGCCACATCACCTGGGGGCCGACGATCTTCGCCACGGTGATCGCCTTCTTCGTGGGCTACGCCGTCATCGCGTGGTTCATGAAGTTCATTTCCAGCAAGAGCTTCATGCCGTTCGTGATCTACCGGATCCTGCTCGGCATCGCGCTGTTCGTGCTGATCGGCATGGGCGTGCTGGAGGCGGAGGCGGGCGCGTCCGGCAGCTAGCACGGCCGCCAGGACCCGACGCGTACGCGACGGAGGCCGCCCGGGAACGTTCCCGGGCGGCCTCCGCGTCGTTGTGCCCGGTGAGACCTGAACGGCGAGCAATCGGGGGTGTCCCATGGGTCGGGTGGTACTGGAGCGTTTTCCGGCGGGGAGTCCGCGCGGCAGCTGGCCCGCGGAGGAGTACGCGGCCCAGCGGATGCGCGAGGGCGTGCCGGCGGAGGTGGTGATGGACCTGGCCAGTGACGCCTTCCTGGTGGTGATCCGGCAGCGGGAGGCGCATTCCGGCCACTGAGCCGCGTCGGTAAGATCCCGTGGCCGCACGCCCCTTGGCCTCGTGGGCCGCCGGCCGCACACTGACCCGATGACGCAGCGTGTGGACCTGGCGACGGTGATGGACCGGCTGGCGGTCGACGAGGTGGTCTCGGCGTACGCGGCGGCCGTCGACGACGGCGACTGGGCCGCCTACCGCGCCCTGTTCACCCCCGGCGGGCGCGCCGACTACGGCTCGGCAGGCGGGATCGAGGGGCCGGCCGGGGAGGTGGCCGACTGGCTCGCGCAGGCCATGCGGCTGTTCCCGGTGCGCCAGCACCTCATCGTCAACCGGCGGATCCTGCTGGAGGACCGGGACGGCTCCCCCGGGGACACGGCGCGCGTGCTGGCCGACTTCCTGAACCCGATGCGGCTCGCCGGCGAGGGGGACACGGGCACCGCCCCCAACTTCGTCGCCGCCGGGCGCTACACCTTCACGCTCGCCCGCACCGCCGACGGCTGGCGGCTCACCGGGGTGACCGTGCACGAGAAGTGGCGCCACGTGCAGGCCTGAACGCCGGCCGGGAGGTTGCGGGCGCGGCCCGCCGGATGCGGTCCCACACTGGAGGCGGAGGCACGTCATGGTCGCGGAGCTGAGCGGGCGGAGCCGGCGGAACGGGTCCCACGGGCCCTACCGGCGGGGCGGTCGCACCGGTCCGGGCCGGCCGGACCCCGCGGGCCCGCGCGGCCGGCGGTGGCGGGCCGCGGGCGCGGTCGTCGCCGGGGCACTGCCCTGCCTGGCCTTCCCCGCCCCGGCGCTGTGGTGGCTGGCGTACGTGGCCCTCGTGCCCTGGATGCTGCTGCTGCGCTCCGCCCCCACCGGGCGGCGGGCGGCGCTGGAGGGCTGGCTGGGCGGGGCGGGGTTCGTCGTCGCGGTGCACCACTGGCTGCTGCCGAGCCTGCACGTGTTCCTCCTGCCCCTCGCCGCGCTGCTGGGGCTGCTGTGGATCCCCTGGGCGCTGCTGGTACGGGAGTTGCTGGGCGGGGCTCCGGGTCCGGGCCGGGCCGGGGTCGCGCTGCTCCTCGTACCGGCGGGGTGGCTGCTGTCGGAGCTGGCCCGGTCCTGGCAGGGGCTGGGCGGGCCGTGGGGGCTGCTGGGGGCCAGTCAGTGGCAGGTTCCGGCGGCGCTGCGGCTGGCCTCCGTGGGCGGGGTGTGGCTGGTGAGCCTGCTGGTGGTCGCGGTGAACTGCTCCGTGGTGCTGCTGGTCGCCGCGCCGGGGGCCCGGGTGGCGGCGGTGGCCTCGGTGGCGGGGTGCGCGGTGCTGGCGGGCGTGGTGTGGCAGTGGCTGCCGCGCCCGGAGCCGGCGGGCGGGCTGCGGGTGGCCGTCGTGCAGCCCGGCCCGGTGGAGGAGGCGGACGGCGGCGCGGAGCGGCGGTTCGCCGTCGAGGAGCGCCTGACGGCGGACCTGGCGGGCACGCACCCGGATCTGGTGGTGTGGGGCGAGAGCAGCGTCGGCGCGGACCTGGCGGCGCGGCCCGACCTGTCCCGGCGGCTGGCGCAACTCTCCGCGCGGGTCGGCGCCCCGCTGCTGGTCAACGTGGACGGCCGCCGCTCGGACCGGCCGGGGATCTACAAGAGCTCGGTGCTGGTCGGGCCCCAGGGACCCACCGGCGACCGGTACGACAAGATGCGGCTGGTGCCCTTCGGCGAGTACATACCGGCCCGGTCCCTGCTGGGCTGGGCGACCTCGGTGGGCAAGGCGGCGGGCGAGGACCGGATGCGGGGCGCCGGGCCGGTCATCATGGACCTGCCGGACGGCACCCGGATCGGTCCGCTGGTGTGCTTCGAGTCCGCCTTCCCCGACATGAGCCGGTACCTGGCCGACGAGGGGGCCGGGGTGCTGGTCGCCCAGTCGTCGACCTCGACCTTCCAGCACAGCTGGGCGCCGGCCCAGCACGCCTCGCTGGCGGCCCTGCGCGCCGCCGAGACCGGGCGGCCCATGGTGCACGCCACCCTGACCGGGATCAGCGCCGTCTACGGGCCCGAGGGCGAACGGATCGGCGCCACCCTGCCCACCTCGGCGAGCACGGCGGCCGTGTACGAGGTGCCGCTGGCCCGGGGCACGACCCTCTTCGTCCGGTTCGGGAACTGGCCCGGCGGCGCCTGCCTGGCCGCGCTCGGCCTGTACTGCGCGGTCCGGGGCGCCGGGGCGGTCAGGGCCGCGCGTTCTGCTCCAGCGCCGTCAGCACCACCCGCTCGCACAGCTCGTGGGTGAGCAGCGCGTCCCGGGCACCGAGCACCTTGCCGCCCTCCACCGCCTCCAGGAAGGTGTCGACGGCCTGCTCGATCCCGCGCTGGCGGGCCACGGGGACCCAGTCCCCGCGCCGGCGCACCGTCGGCTGCCCCTTGTGGTCGATGACCTCGGCGAGGTTGACGACCTGGCGCTTGGAGTCCTGCCCGGAGACCTCCAGGACCTCCTCGGTGGAGCCGGAGAGCCGGTTCATGATGCCGAGGGCGGTGAACCCCTCACCGGACATCTGGAGCACCACCTGCGACATCAGCCCCTCGCGCACCACGGCGCGGACGTCGATGTGGTCGGCCTCGCCGGGCAGCAGGAAGCGGAGGGTGTCGACGACGTGGATGAAGTCGTCGAGCACCAGGGTGCGCGGGTCCTCGGGGAGCCCGACCCGGTTCTTCTGCAGGACGATCAGATCGCGCGGGAGGTCGGCGCACTGCGCGTACCCGGGCGCGTGGCGGCGGTTGAAGCCGACGAAGAGGGAGGTGCCGCGCTCCTCGGCCAGCTCGACCAGGCGGCGGGAGTCGGCGAGTTCGTAGGCGAGCGGCTTGTCCACGTACGTGGGCACGCCCGCCTCCAGCAGCCGCTCCACGATCTCGGGGTGGACGGCGGTCGGGGCGTGCACGAAGGCGGCGTCCAGGCCCTGGGCGATCAGCGCGCCGAGGGAGGCGTGGCGGCGGCCCTCGGGGACGTGGTGGACCGCGCCGAGCCGCTCCAGCGTGGCGTGGGTGCGCGTCTGCAGGTGCAGTTCGACCCCGGGGCGGGTGGTGAGCACGGGCAGGTACGCCTTCTGCGCGATGTCGCCGAGTCCGATGACGCCGACCTTCACCGGGAGCCTCCTGGTACGTGCCGTGTGCCGTGTGGGACTCCGCAGCATAATCGCTGGTCGCCGGTGGCGCGTTCGGCCAGGATGGCGGCCATGACCACCTCCACGGGAAACCACCGCACCGAACCCTCCACCACCGCCGGCGAGCGCGAGATGCTGGACGGCTGGCTGGAGTACCACCGCGCCACCCTCGCCTGGAAGTGCGAGGGCCTCGTCGACGAACAGCTGCGCGCCACCCCGCTGCGGCCCTCGGCGCTGAGCCTGATGGGCCTCGTGCGGCACATGGCGGAGGTGGAGCGGTACTGGTTCCGGGAGATCTCCCTCGGCGAGGACCTGCCCGATCTGTACAGCACCCGGGAGAACCGGGACGGGGACTTCGAGTTCGCCGCCGCGGACACCTGGGCCGACGCGGAGCGGGTCTGGCACGAGGAGGTCGAGCTCGCCCGCGCGGCCGCCGCGGGCCGTTCCCTCGACGCGGTCTCGGACGCCGCGAGCCACCACCGGGGCGAGGTGTTCAGCCTGCGCTGGATCTACACGCACATGATCGAGGAGTACGCCCGGCACAACGGGCACGCCGACCTCCTGCGCGAGCACATCGACGGGGCCACCGGCGAGTAGCGGGGCCGCGGGGCGGGCGCTGTCCGCCGGACACCGCCTCCGCGTCACCCGTGCGGGGTGAATATCGGCTCAGGGTTTTCGCAACGGGTCCCTCGCACAGCAGAGTTGCGCGGGTGCATCCAACCCGAACCTCGACGAAACTGCTCCTCGGAGCCGCCTGCGCCGTCTCGGCGGCCTCGGCGGTCTCCGGCTGCGTGAACGTGAGCCCCGCGCCGATGCGGCCGGCCGGTTCCCCCTCCGACGCGGCGGCGCCCCGGCACGAGCCGCGCGGGGGCCCCGGAGCGCTGCCGGTGGTGGTCCAGGCGCCCGCCCTGGAGGCGCTGAAGGCGGTCCCCCGGGACGGCGCCGGGCGCCCGTCGGCGCCCACGGCCGCCGGCCGGGGTACGGCACGCACCGCACCGGGCGGCCCCGCGCAGGCCGTGGAGGCGCAGGAGGCGCCGGGGGCCGTGCCCGACATCCCCGAGCCCCGCAGGCCCGCCGGGCACGCCGAGCGGCTGCCCGGGGGCCTTCCCGGGGCGGTACGGCCCGACGCCCAGGTACCGCGCGAGCTGGTGCGGGAGCTCCCGGTCCGCCCGGCGGACGTGTGCGCGCTGGGCCGCCGGCACGGGCACTGGAAGCCGGACAGCCCGGAGGCCCGCATCTGCGCGGGCGTCCACGAGGGCTGAAGGGGGCGGGCGGCCCTTCAACGACAGGGCTTAGGGAGACTGCTCGGGGAAGGGCCGGGGGCCCGGCCCCGCCTCCGCCACGAGCCGGCGCTCCAGGCGGGTGATGGCGTCGCGGACCCCGTTGCCGTACGCGTCGTCGGGCAGGGCCCGGGTGGCGGCACGGGCCCGTGCGAGGTGGACCCGGGCCGCCTCGGGGCGCTCCAGCTTGACGTAGTCGGCCGCGAGGCTGAGGTGCAGCGAGGGGTAGAAGACGCGCACCGCCTCGCCGAGCCCGTCGGCGGCACTGAGGGCCCTCAGGTCCCAGGCCAGTTCGTCGCCGGGGTCGTCCTGGGTGTCGGCCATGTAGTGCGCGAGGGTGCAGCGGTGGAGGGAGTCGCCCTCCTCGCCGATCTCGGACCAGATCTCGCAGAGCCGGTTGCGGGCCTCCTCGCGGTCCCCGGCGTGCAGCAGGATGACCGCCTGGCCGATCCTGGTCATGACGGCGTCCTCCGACGCCTCCTGCTGCTGCTCCGTCAACGGGGCCTCCGGCTCGCTCCGCCGGACCTGGTCCGGTCCGGTCGTCAAGAAGCTAACCGGAGGCACCGGCTCTGGCGCCGAGGCGCGGTGGGGTGTCAGCCCAGGTCCGGGATCCGCCAGTCGATCGGCTCATGGCCCTGCGCGGCGACGGCCTCGTTGATCTGCGTGAAGGGCCGGGAGCCGAAGAACTTCTTGGCCGACAGCGGCGAGGGGTGGGCGCCCTTGACGATGACGTGCCGGTCCTGGTCGATCAGCGGGATCTTCTTCTGGGCGTAGGCGCCCCACAGGACGAACACGGACGGGTCGGGGCGGTCGGACACGGCGCGGATCACCGCGTCGGTGAACTTCTCCCAGCCCTTGGCCTTGTGCGAGTTGGGCTCGGCCTCGCGGACGGTGAGCACGGCGTTCAGCAGGAGGACACCCTGCTGCGCCCACGGCATCAGGTACCCGTTGTCCGGGACCTCCAGGCCGAGCTCCTCCTTCATCTCCTTGTAGATGTTGCGCAGCGAGGGCGGGGTCTTGACCCCGGGCTGCACGGAGAAGCACAGGCCGTGCCCCTGGCCGGCGCCGTGGTACGGGTCCTGCCCGAGGACGAGCACCTTCACCTTGTCGAACGGCGTGGCCTCCAGGGCCGCGAAGACCTGCTCGCGCGGCGGGTAGACCGGCCCGTTCGCCCGCTCCTTCTCGACGAACTCGGTGAGCTCCTTGAAGTAGGGCTGGTCCAGCTCCCCGCCGAGGACGGGCAGCCAGGACTCGGGCAGCATCTGGGTCACGTCGACAACCTCCGGTACAAGTTCGTGCAACTCCTCAGAACCTACCGGGCCCCACTGACAACGCCGCGCCCCGGGCGCCCGAGCGCCCGGGGCCCGCGGTCACCAGCTGGTCTTGCGGTACAACTCCCACATCTGCATGGCGGTCTGGGGGTCCAGCGCCCGCTCGGCCCCGGCGATGTCCTCGCGGGCGCCCACGTAGAGCTTGCCCTGCCACAGCGGCAGCAGCCGGACGTCCTGCGCGAAGATCTGCTGGGCCGTCTCGAACTCCTTGACGCCGGCCGAGCGGTCGCTCTCGCGGCGGGACTTGGGCAGGATCTCGTTCTGGATCGTGGGGTTCTCGTACGGGGTGCCGACCGCGTTCTCCTTGCCGACGAACGGCGCGATGAAGTTGTCCGGGTCCGGGAAGTCGGGGAACCAGCCTCGGCCGAAGACCGGGTACTCGCCGTTCTTGTAGCCGACCTGGAAGTCCTTCCAGGGCTTGCCCCGCAGCGTGATCTTGAACAGCCCGCTCTCGTCCAGCTGCCGCTTGATCTCGGTGAACTCGTCGGCCGTGGAGCCGCCGTAGCGGTCCGTGGTGTACCAGAACGTCAGCTCCACGGGCGCGGTGATCCCGGCGGACTGGAGGATCTTGCGCGCCTTGGCCACGTCGGCGTTGCCGTACAGGTCGTAGAAGGGCGTCTTGTGGCCCACGACGCCCTTGGGGACCATCGAGTACAGCGGCTCGGCGGTGCCCTGGTAGACCTTGGTGACGAGCGCGCCGCGGTCGATGACCTGGGCGATGGCCTGGCGCACCTGCACCTTGGCGATCTGCGGGTCCTTGGGGTTGAAGACCAGGTAGCGGATCTCGGAGCCGACGTTCTCGACGACCTGGACGCCCTGGTTGTGCGAGGCGGGGCTCTGCAGGTCCTTGATCTCCGGCGCCGACAGGCCTCGGTAGGTGGCGTCGATCTCCTTGTTCTTGAGGGCCGCCACCATCTGGTCGGACTTCTTGAAGTAGCGGATGGTCACCGCGTCGTTACGGCGGTTGGCGAAGCCCTGGTAGCCGTCGTAGCCGTCGAGGACGGCCTCGCCGCCGTCCTTGTACGAGGTGAGCAGGTACGGGCCGGAGCCGGTGACCTTGCCGTCCGAGCGGAGCTTGTCGGCCGGGTACTCCTTGGGCGCGACCAGCGAGGCGGCGGGCGAGCCGAGGACGTAGGGGAAGGTCGCGTCGGGGGTCTTCAGGTGGAAGACGACCGTGAGCGGGTCCGGGGCCTCGATCTTGTCCAGGCTCTCGAAGAGGCCCTTGGGACCGACCTGGGAGTTGATCGTCCTGATCCGGTCGAGGGAGTGCTTGACCGCCTTGGAGTCGAGCGCCTCGCCGTCGGAGAACTTCAGGCCCTTGCGCAGGGTGCACCGGTAGGCCATGTTCGCCGTGTCGGTCCAGTCGCAGTTCTGGGCGGCGTCCGGCTGCGGCTTGGTGCTGCCCGTCGGGAACGCCAGAAGGGTCTGGTAGATGTTCCGGTAGAGCTCCCAGGAGCCGTCCCAGGCCGCGGCGGGGTCGAGGGTGCTCGGCGCGCTCGTGGTTCCGACGGTGATCCTCTTCGCCGCGGCGTCGGCGTCGTCCGAAAGCAGACCGCATCCGGCGAGCAGGGATATGGACGCAAGGGCCGCAGTGATCTGCAGGCATCTGGTCCGGTTGAACACGTGCACGCTCCTCGATCAGCCACCGGGTGCGGCAGACCCTACCGCAGAGCGTCACACATCCAATGGGCAGGTTTCATGAGGCTCTTGACCGATTTCGCGCGTGTTCGATACGTATTTGCCTCCCATTGGGAGGCAAATACGTCCGGTTATCGGTCAGTGCACACCGGCATTCAGGAACATTCCCCCGTCGACGACCAGGGTTTGTCCAGTAATCCATTCCGCTTGTGCAGATGTAAGAAATGCGGCCGCTCCCCCGATGTCCTCCGGGACCCCGAGCCGGCCGAGCGGATAGGCCGCCGAGGCCTCCTGCTCGCGGCCCTCGTAGAGCGCCTGGGCGAACCTCGTCTTGACCACGGCCGGCGCGATCGCGTTGACCCGGACCCGGGGCGCCATCTCGTGCGCGAGCTGGAGCGTGAGGTTGATCATCGCGGCCTTGCTCATCCCGTACGCCCCGATGAAGGGCGAGGCGGAGACCCCGGCGATCGAGGCGATGTTCACGATCGCCCCGCCGTTGTCCTTCTGCCAGGCGTGCCAGGTCCGCTGGGCGAAGCCGAGGGCCGAGATCACGTTGGTCTCGAAGACCTTGCGGGCCACCTGGAGGTCCAGGTCGGCGATCGGCCCGAAGACCGGATTGGTGCCCGCGTTGTTCACCAGGAAGTCGACGCGGCCGAAGGCCTCCATCGCCCGCTCCACGGCGACGGCCTGGTGGGCCTCGTCGTGCGCCTTCCCGGCCACGCCGATCACCCGGTCCGACCCGAGCCGTTCGACGGCCTCCTTGAGCGCGTCCTCGTTGCGCCCGGTGATCACGACCCGGTCGCCGCGGGCGACCAGCGCCTCGGCGATCCCGTAGCCGATGCCCCGGCTCGCCCCGGTGACCAGTGCGGCCTTGCCGCTGTCCGTGCCGTTGTACGTCATGCCGTACGCCCTGCCTCTCGGGGATGTGGTCAGTTGAGCGGGCCGCCGGCCACGTAGAGCACCTGGCCGGAGACGAAGCCCGCGTCCTCGCCGGTGAAGAAGGCGATGGCGTTGGCCACGTCCGCCGGGACGCCCACGCGCTGCACGGGGATCTGGGAGGCGGCGGCGAGCTGGAACTCCTCGAAGCCCATGCCGACGCGGGCCGCGGTCTGCGCGGTCATCTCGGTCGCGATGAAGCCGGGGGCGACGGCGTTGGCGGTGACGCCGAACTTGCCGAGCTCGATGGCCAGGGTCTTGGTGAAGCCCTGCAGCCCGGCCTTGGCGGCGGCATAGTTGGCCTGGCCGCGGTTGCCGAGCGCGGAGCTGCTGGAGAGGTTGACCACACGGCCGAACTTGGCCTCGACCATGTGCTTCTGACAGGCCCGCGCCATCAGGAACGCACCGCGCAGGTGCACGTTCATGACGGTGTCCCAGTCGGTGTCGCTCATCTTGAAGAGCAGGTTGTCGCGGAGCACGCCCGCGTTGTTCACGAGGATCACCGGGGCGCCCAGCGTGCTCGCGACCCGCTCGACGGCCGCCTCGACCTGGGCGGCGTCGGAGACGTCGCAGCCGACCGCCAGGGCCTTGCCGCCGGCCGCCGTGATGGCCTCGACGGTGTCCTTGCAGGCCGCCTCGTCCAGGTCGATCACGGCGACCGCCCGGCCCTCGGCGGCCAGGCGCAGGGCGGTGGCCGCGCCGATGCCCCGGGCCGCCCCGGTCACGATCGCGACGCGCTGCTCGGTGGTGGACATGCTGGTTCTCCTCGCCCTCGAGAGCGGCCGCCCGAGGTGAGCAACCGCTTAGTAGCTTCAGCTGAGGAGACGCTAGGAGTCGTGGCACCGCGTGTCAACGGGGCCCGGCCCGGCGGCGGTCGCGCCGCGGGCCGGGGACCGCCCGGTCAGCGGACCAGCAGGTCCAGCAGCCGCTCCACCTCCGCGGCGGGATCCGCCGTCAGGCCGGTGTGCACCGGCCCGGGCTGGACCACCGTGCTGCGGGGGGCGATCAGCCACCGGAACCGCCGCCCCGGATCGTCCCCGGCCGCCTGGCCCGCCCGTTCGCCGCCCTCGCACAGCCCCTCGACCCCGCGCAGCGCGGCCCGGACCCCGGCCACGTCGGCCTTGGGATCCAGGGCGAGGAGCTTGGCCTCGTCCAGGTGGGTGCGCGCGGCGACGTAGGAGTGCGCCCGGCAGTAGACGATGACGCCGGCGTTGAAGCACTCGCCGCGCTCCATCCGGGGCACCACGCGCACCAGCGCGTATTCGAACACGTCCCGCTTGGTCACTCGTCGCCGCTCTTCTGCTTGTTCTTGTTCTTGTCCGACTGGGGAGGGAGGCGCTCGGCGAGCCAGCCCGGAGGGCCGGACTGCGGCCGGACCTCGGCCTCCATGGTGATCCTCTCGTGGATCGTGGCCGCGCGCGGCAGCAGCGCCGCCACGTAGGCGCGCCGCACCGCGTCGGTGGAGTCGAAGCCGGGTTCGTCGACGAGCCACTCGTCGGGGACGTCGGCGGCGACCTCGGTGAGCAGCTCCTCGGTGACGAGGGGGGCCAGCTCGGCGGCGGCTGCGGCGATGTCCGGGCCGACGGGGGCCAGGACGTGGTCGGAGGCGTTGTAGGGCTTGGCGGCCGCGGCCTGGGCGGTGGGCCAGTTGTGGTGCCAGATCATCGTGGCGCCGTGGTCGATGAGCCACAGGTCCCCGTGCCAGACCAGCATGTTCGGGTTGCGCCAGGACCGGTCGACGTTGTTGATCAGCGCGTCGAACCAGACGACGCGCCCGGCCTCGACCGGGTCGGCCCGGTAGGCGAGCGGGTCGAAGCCGATCGAGCCGGGCAGGTAGTCCATGCCGAGGTTGAGCCCGCCACTGGCCTTGAGCAGCTCCTGGACCTCCTGGTCGGGCTCGGCGAGCCCGATGACGGGGTCGAGCTGCATCTGCACCAGCCGCGGGACCCGCAGCCCCAGGCGCTGGGCGAGGCGTCCGCAGACGACCTCGGCGACCAGGGTCTTGCGTCCCTGGCCGGCTCCGGTGAACTTCATGACGTAGGTACCGAGGTCGTCGGCCTCGACGATTCCCGGGAGCGAGCCGCCCTCACGCAGGGGCGTGACGTAGCGCGTCGCGATCACTTCGGACAACATCCGGCCAGGTTACGGCGGTCAGCGGTGTGGCGCCCACTGCGAAAGCAGCTCGTCGGCCGTGGTGATCGTCGCCACCAGGACGAGCGAGTTGCGGATCACCTCGGCGGTGCAGGAGGCGGGCACGCCGGCGATGGCGTCGGCGGGGACGACGACCTCGTAGCCGAGGTTCACGGCGTCGAAGACGGTGTTCGGGACCGCGATGTTGGACGAGACCCCGGTGACGACGAGGGTCCGGACGCCGAGGTTGCGCAGCAGGGCGTCCAGGTCGGTTCCGGCCATCGGGGAGAGCCCGTGCAGCCGGCGGACCACCAGGTCCCGCGCCTCCACCGTGATCGGGGCGGCCACCTCCACGGCACGGCTGCCGGTCAGCTGGCGCACCGGCAGCCTTCCGGCCGCCCGGAACAGCCGCGCGTTGGCGTTGGCCCCGAGCCCGTCGGGGCGCCGCTCGGCGACCGCGTGGACCACCTGCACCCCGGCCCCGCGCGCGGCGGCGACCAGCGCCGCGACCCGGTCGAGCATCCCGGAGTCCCGGGCCTCCTTGGCCAGCTCGGGCAGGGCGCTCTCCTCGCCGACGACCCCGTTCTGGCATTCGACGGTGAGCAGCGCGGTGGTGGCGGGATCGAACTCCGGCATGGCTCCCCCTGGTGCGTCGACGGAAGAGGACGCATGATTCCTGACACACAGTCAGATGTGAAGGGGTGCGGGACGGATGGACGGGACGCGCGAGGAGCGGGGGCAGCGGCGGGGCCGCCGCATCATGATGACCGGCGAGGAGGTGGACGCCTTCCTGCGCGAGCAGCGCACCTGCCGGGTGGCCACGGTCTCCCCGGACGGCCGGCCGCACGTGGGCGCCCTGTGGTTCGCCTGGGACGGCACCTCGCTGTGGCTGTACTCGATCACCCGCAGCCGCCGCTGGTCGGACCTGCGGAAGGACCCCCGGATCTCGGTGGTGGTGGACGCGGGAGAGGAGTACGGGGAGCTGCGCGGGGTCGAGCTGTCCGGGACGGCGGTCTTCGTCGGCGAGGCGCCGCGCACCGGGGAGCCGTGCCCCGAGCTGGAGGAGGCGGAACGGATCTTCCCCCGGAAGAACTTCGGCCTGGAAGAGATGCCGCACGACGGCCGGCACGCCTGGGTCCGGCTGACCCCGGACACGGTCGTCTCCTGGGACTTCAGCAAGATCTAGGCGTCGGCCTCCACCGCGGCGGCCGCCGCCCGCAGGGCCTCGACGGCGGCGCGGATCGAGGGCCGCCGGTCGGCGTCGGCACGCCGGACGGCGTAGACGTGGCGCCGCACGGTGTCGCACACGGGCAGCAGGCGCACCCCCGGCGGCACCGGCCCGCGGCCCAGCCGGGGCGTCACGCACACGCCCAGCCCGGCCTCGACGAAGGCGAGCTGGGTGTGGTGCTCCTCGGCGATGTGCGCGACGCGCGGCTCGACGCCCGTGCCGCGCAGGGTGAAGACCAGCCACTCGTGGCAGAACTGCCCCTCGTTCCAGGAGATCCAGTCGTCCTCGGCGAACTCGGCGAGGGAGATCTGCGTCCGGCCGACGAGCGGGTGGCCGTGCGGGACGGCGATGTCGACGCCGTCGTCCAGGAGGTGGGTCCGGGTCAGCTCGGCCGGGACCGGCATCCGCTTGTTGTGCCAGTCGATGGCCAGGGCCATGTCGAGGTCGCCCCGGACCACCGCGAGCATGGCCTCCTCGGGCTCCTTCTCCCGCACCAGCACCCGCAGTTCGGGGTGGTCGGCCCGCAGGGAGGTCAGGGTCCGGGGCAGCAGTCCGCGCATGGCCGTGGGGAAGGCCCCGATCCGCAGCTCCCCCACCGCGCGGCCGCGCTGGGCCTCGACGTCGGCCTGCGCCAGCTCCACCTGCGAGATGATCCGGGCGGCGTGGCCGGCGAGGACCCGCCCGGCGTCGGTGAGCCGAACCCCCCGGCCGTTCTTGGCCAGCAGGGGCTGGCCGACCTCCCGCTCCAGCTTGGCCATCTGCTGGGAGACCGCCGACGTGGTCACGTGGAGGCCGCAGGCCGCCCCGCTGACCGAGCCGTGGCGGGCGAGGGCGTCGAGGGTGCGCAGGCGCTCCAGGTTCAACATGTAAGCGATGCTACGCCGTCACTCTCAGAGAATCTCGCTTGTCCTACGAGATCGTGCGCAGGAGAGTGAGGCCCATGAGCGCACCCGCCACACCCCGCCGCACCTCCCCTTCCCCCTCCCCCTCCGTCGCCCGCCCGTCCGCCCCGCCGCGCGGATCCGCCCGTACCGCCCGTGCCGCCGGTCTCGACTGGCGCGTCCGGTTCGCCCTCCTCTCGGTGGTGTGGGGGTTCAGCTTCCTGTTCATCAAGGTGGGCACGGGGGCCTTCGCGCCCTTCCAGGTCGCCCTCGGCCGGGTGTTCTTCGGGGCGCTCGCCCTGCTGGCGGTGCTGCTGGTGCGCCGTGAGCCGCTCCCGCGGGGCCGGCGCACCTGGGGGCACCTGGCGGTGGCCGCGCTGCTGCTGAACACGGCCCCCTTCGCCCTGTTCGCCTACGCCGAGCAGACCATCTCCTCGACCCTGGCGGGGATCTGCAACGCGACCTCCCCGCTGTGGGGCATGGCGCTCTCCCTGGTCGCCCTCTCCGAGGACCGCCCCACGCGCCGCCGGTTCGCGGGGCTGGGCATCGGCTTCCTCGGGGTGCTGACCGTCCTCGGCGCCTGGCAGGGCTTCACCGGCGTCGACGCGAAGGGCACCGCCCTGGCCCTGCTGGCTTCGCTCTGCTACCCGATCGGCTGGATCTACGTCCGGCGCACCCTGGCGGGGACCTCCGGCTCGCCGGTCGCGATGACTGGGGCGCAGCTGATGGTCTCGACGCTCCAGCTGGCCGCCGTCAGCGCCCTGTTCACCTCGGCCCCCACGTCCTTCCCGCTGTGGCCGACGCTCGCGGTGGTCACCCTGGGGGCGCTGGGCACGGGGGCGGCGCTGCAGATGCAGTACGGCCTGGTGTCGGAGATCGGGCCGACCACCGCGCAGATGGTCACGTACTTCATCCCGGTGATCGCCACCGCGGCGGGCGTCCTGGTCCTGGGCGAACAGCTGCACTGGAACACGCCGGTGGGCGCGCTGGTCGTCCTCGCGGGAGCCGCCCTCACCCAGGCCCGCCCCCAGCCCGCGAAGAGGGGCTGACCCGCATGTCGGAGCGCGTCTTGCGACGCGGCCGCCCGGCCCCCGCCGCACCGCGCGGCGGGGGCCTTCGCGCGCCCGTGCTCAGTCGAAGCGCGCGCCGGCCGCCGGGCGCACCGCCGCCGCCACGGCGTCGGCCAGGGGGTCCACGTCCCGGCGGTGCAGGGTGGAGACCGTGATCCGCACCCCGGGCCCCGCCTCCACCCGGTAGACGGCTCCGGGGCGCACCGCCCAGCCCGCCGTCAGCAGCCGGGTGACCACCGCCGTCTCGTCGGCGACCGGTACCCACACGTTCATCCCGCTGCGCCCGTGCGCCGCCACCCCCCGCTCGGCGAGCGCGTCGACGAGCCCGTCCCGGCGCAGCCCGTACGAGCGGGCCACCGCCGCCCGGTCCACCGCGCCGGTGGTCCACAGCTCGACCACGGCGCTCTGCAGCAGCCGGCTGACCCAGCCCGGGCCCAGCCGCTGCCGGCCCCGCACCCGGTCCATCGTCACGGCGTCGCCCGTGAGCACGGCGAGCCGCAGGTCGGGGCCGTACGCCTTGGCGGTGGAGCGGATCAGCGCCCAGTGCCGGGTGACCCCGCCCAGCGTGCAGAGCGGCAGGTCCACGATGCCCTCGCCGTGGTCGTCCTCGATGAGCAGCACCTCGGGCCGGCCTGCCAGCAGTTCCCGCAGCAGTGCCGCCCGCTCCGGGCCGACCGCGGCCCCGGTCGGGTTCTGGGCGCGGGCCGTCACCACCAGCGCCCGGGCCCCGGCCTCCAGCGCCCGCGCCACCGCCTCCGGCCTCGGCCCCCGGTCGTCGACGGCCACCGGCAGCACCCGCAGTCCCAGCGCCGGGACCAGGTCCAGCACGCTCCCCCAGCCCGGGTCCTCGACCGCCACCGCGTCCCCGGGCCGCAGGTGCGCGGCCAGGACCCGTTCGATGCCGTCGAGCGCCCCCGAGGTCACCCCGAGGGACCCGGCCGGGACCCCGTCGGCGTCGAACCGGGCGCGGGCGAGGCGGGCCAGGTCGGGGAGGACCGGGTCGTCCCCGTAGCGGGTGGGGGCCTGCGCGTGGCGGCGGGCCGCGGCGGCCAGCGCTCCGTCGAGGGAGGGCAGCAGCGACAGGTCCGGGTTGCCGTGCGCGACGTCCCGTACGCCTTCGGGCACGTCCGGGCGGAGGGCGTCGCGCGGGGCGCTGGCGGGCCGCCCCCGCACCCGGCTGCCGCGCCGCCCGTCGGTCTCGATGATCCCGCGCTCGCGCAGGGACCGGTAGGCGGCCGCCACGGTGTTGGGGTTCACCCCCAGCTCGCCGGCCAGTTCCCGCATCGGCGGCAGCAGCGCTCCGGGTGCGAGGGCGCCGGATCCGACGCCCGCCTCGATGCTGGCCGCGATTTCCGATGCGCGGCGCCCACTGATCGTATATTCTCCTAGCACAAAGCCAATTATGCACTAGTACAACGGAGCCCGCATCATGAGCGTCACCCCCGTCGACTACGCGCCGACCGAGCGCACCGTCCCGAGCCGCTCCCGCCAGCGGGCCCGCTACGACCGCGAGACCGTGCACTCGATACTCGACCAGACCTACCTCTGCCACCTGGGCTTCGTCCGCGACGGCGCGCCGGTGGTGCTGCCGACGCTGTTCGGACGGGTGGGCGAGGCCCTCTACGTGCACGGCTCGACCGGCTCCCGCCCGCTCCTGGCCGCCGGGAAGGAGGACCCGGGCCTGCCGGTCTGCCTGACGGTGACGCACGTGGACGGCCTGGTGCTGGCCAAGTCGGCCTTCCACCACTCGATCAACTACCGCTCGGTGGTCGTCCACGGGACGGCGTACCAGGTCACCGACGAGGAGGAGTGCCGCATGGCCCTGGACGCCCTGGTCGACCACGTCGTGCCCGGCCGCTCCGCCGACTCCCGGCCGGCCAACGCCAAGGAGCTCGCGGCGACGGCGGTGATCCGGCTGGACCTGAACGAGGTCTCCGCGAAGGTCCGCACGGGCGGCCCGAACGACGACGCCGAGGACCTGGACCTGCCCTTCTGGTCGGGCGTGGTCCCGGTGGCGCCGGCGTACGGGACGCCCGTCCCGGCCGCCGGCCTGGCCCCCGGCATCGCCGTCCCGGACTACGTCAGCGCGCTCTGAGCCTCACGGGCGGGCCGGTCCGCGGGCCGGTCCGCCCGCCCCGCGGGCCTGCGCGCCTCGGCCGCGATCAGCGCGCCCACCGCCGCCAGCAGCAGCACGGTGCCCAGCACCACGGCGCCGGTCAGCCGCTCCCCGAGCACCGCGACGGCGATGACGGCCGCGCTCACCGGCTCGATCAGCATGATCACCGACACGGTCGCGGCCCGTACCGCCGCGGCCCCGGTGAAGTAGAGGGCGTACGCCAGGGCCGTCGGCACCACGGCCACGTACACCAGCAGCCCCGCCACCCGCACCGGATCGGCGGTGTGCGGCAGCAGGCCCTCCACCGCGGCGAGCGGCAGCAGGCACACCGTGCCCACCCCCACCGACCAGGCGGTGGTCACCAGCGGGTCCCCGGACGCCCCGCGCCGCCCGAGCCAGCGCGCCCGCAGGGTCATCCCCGCGTACCCGGCGGCGGACAGCAGGGCCCAGCCGACCCCGAGCGGCCTCACCTCACCGCCCCCGGAGCCCAGCACCAGGACGGCGAGCCCGCCCAGGGCGCCGCCGACGGCGGCCGCTCCGCCCCAGCCGAGCCGCTCGCCCATCCAGTACCGCGCGCCCAGCGCGATCAGCACGGGCCCCGCGCCCAGGGTCACCACGGTGCCGACGGCCAGGCCGGTCTCGCGGACGGCCCCGAAGTAGGCGGCCTGGAAGAGGGTGAACATCAGACCGGTCCCGATCAGCGAGCGGACCGAGGGCCGGCGCCCGCGCGCCGCCCGCGCGGGACGGCGTACGGCCAGCACCCCGAGCAGCACCACCAGCCCGCCGGCGCTGCGCCAGAAGGACAGGGCGAGCGGACCGAGGTCACTGGCCAGGAAGAGGAGGGAGGCGGCCGCCCCGGCGGTGCCCCAGGCGACTCCGGCGACGACGAGGTAGAGCAGGCTGCGCCCGGTGGCGGGCGAGTGGTTCGACACGTGTTTCTCCGCGCTTGCGTGAAGGATGAGGACTGCGGGTCATCGCTTCGCGGGCAGCACGGACCGGCCCGGGAACCCCCGTGGCAGGTCTCTCGTTCGGCGGCGGCCGCCCGCGCTAGGCGGCCGGCGGCGAAAGCACGGTGTCGTACATGCCGAGCACCCTACGCCCTGTCCGCCGTCCGGACCAGGGAGTTCCGGATCGGACCGGGCGCCACCGGCCCTACGCCGTGGCCCGCTCGGGCTCGGCGTCGGCGTCAGCCCCGGGCCCGGCCCCGGCCCCGGCCCCTGCTCCTGCTCCTGCTCCTGCTCCTGCCTCCGGCAGAACGGACTCCCCCACCACCGCCGGGGCCGGCCGCGAGGACTGCGCGATGAAGGCGCCGCCCAGCACCAGGGCCCCGCCGACCATCTGCCAGGTCGAGAGGTGCTCGTGCAGCAGCACCCAGGCCAGCACGGTGGCCACGACGGCCTCCAGGTTGGCCACCACACCCGCGACCTGCGGCGAGAGCATGCGCACGGAGACCACGCCGGTCAGGTACGCGGCCACGGTCGCGACCAGCACCACCCAGCCGAGCAGCACCAGGGCGGGCACCCGCAGGTCCCCGAGCGCCGCGTCCCCGCCCAGTACCTGCCAGTCCATCTGCCAGGGGCGGGCCAGCCCGGTCATCACCAGGGCTCCGACGATCATGCCGTACGCGATCACGCCCATCGGGTCGGGCACGTCCTCGCCGTCGGTGCCCTGGTCGGCGAAGACGAAGTAGAAGGCCTGGCAGCAGGCGGCGGCGAGACCGAGGAGCACCCCGAGCGGGTCCAGGCTGAGCCCGGCCCAGATCTGGACCACGCAGGCCAGGCCCACCACGGCCACCGCCGCGCCGGCCGCGGCCGCCCGGGTGACCGGCTTGCGCTGCACGAACCTGATCCAGCCGAGCAGCAGCGCCGGGCCGAGGTACTCCAGGAGCAGGGCCACGCCGACCGGGATCCGCGACAGGGAGGCGAAGTAGAAGGCCTGCACGCCCGCGACGGCCACCAGCCCGAAGCCGGCCAGCAGCAGGGGCCGCCGGCGCACCAGCGCACGGTGCCGCCAGGCCAGCGGGGAGAGCACCAGGGCCGCCCCCGCCACCCGCAGCCACACCATGTGGAGCGGGTCGAGACCCGCCTCGATCAGCGGCTTCGCCGCGACGCCGGAACCACCGAACGCACACGCCGAGACGAGGGCGAGGCCCAGTCCGGCGTTCTTCCCTGACGCTTGCATCGGGCCATCATGACAGGGCGCGTCAGGACCGTCACCAGGGTGACACCTGTTGAGACGCACCCGATACCGAAGGGCCGGACACCGGTCCGGCGACCCCGATTTCTGACAGGTCATCAGTATTGAATGTTCCGGCCCCCGGGGCTACGTTCCGCCGCACGTACCGACGAGAAGGGGTGGACGCATGGCTGAAGTCACCGCGGAATCACGCATCGAGGCGCCCGCCGCGCGGCTCTGGGCCCAGCTGACCGACTGGGGCGCGTACGGCCAGTGGAGCATGACCCACACCGACTTCCCCAAGGGCGGCCCCGAGACCCTCGCGGTCGGCGCCACCTTCACCGAGAACATGAAGATGATGGGCTTCCCCGCCGAGGTCCTCTGGACGGTCTCGGAGCTGGAGGACCAGCGCCTCTTCGCCATCACGGGCAAGGGCCCGATGGGGGTCGTCGTGCTGACCCGGTACACCCTGACCCCCGAAGGCACGGCCACCGGGGTCCGCATCGACGGGGAGTTCACCGGCGCCGCCGTCTCCCTCATGGCGGGCAAGCTCAAGGACTCGGCCACCGCCGCGCTCAACGAGTCGCTGCGCCGGCTCGCCGCCCTGGTCGCCTGACCCCGCCCGCACGCACACGACGGCGCGCCCCGCGAGAGAGCTCTCGCGGGGCGCGCCGTCGTACGGGCCGGGTCAGTGCTCGTCGGCCAGGATCAGGTACAGCTTCTTGCGGGCGTCGTTGATCACCGCGAGGGCCTTCTCCCGCTGCTCGGGCGTGCCGGTCTTGAAGACCTGCCCGAAGGCTTCCATCAGACCGACGCCGGCGGCACGGATCTCGTGCATCGCCTCGAAGTCGAAGCCGCGACCGGCGTCCGCCCAGGGGGCGTCGGGGCCCGACTCGGCCTCGGTACGGCCGGTGTCGGTGAGCGTGAACAGCTTCTTGCCGCCCTCGCTCGCGCTGCTGATCAGCCCCTCGTCCTCGAGCAGCTGGAGGGTCGGGTAGACCGAGCCCGGGCTGGGCTTCCACGCCCCGCCGCTGCGCTCGCCGATCTCCTGGATCATCTCGTAGCCGTGCATGGGCCGGTCGGCGAGCAGCGCCAGGATGGACGCGCGCACGTCACCGCGCCGCGCCCTCCCGCGCGGGCCGCCGCGCCCGCCCCTGCCGCCGAACGGTCCGCCGCCGAAGCCGGGGCCGAACGGCCCGAAGGCGGCGCGCCGCCCCCTGAACTCCTCCCGACGGTCCGGCCCGCAGTGGCCGTGACCCCGTCCGTGGTCGTGTCCGTGGTCGTGCTGTCCGTGTGAACGCATCACTGCGCTCCTTTCGTCTCACTGGGTTTCCTTGACGTGTTCCACTATCGCTGACCCATCGCGACGTGTCAACGATATATCGGAAACTATCGCAAGCGAACGCCACCCGAAGACGGCAACACCGGTCCCCACCTGCACCCTTTGGGGTGGATCGGCGGCAGGACTCCTAGTCGACGCTCGTCCGCACGTGCTGTTCTTGCCCCGCGAAACCACAGGAAGCCGATGAAAGGGGACATCCGTGCGCCACCAGGGACGGATCAGGAAGTGGCTCGCCGCGGCGGCCGGAGCCGCCGCACTGCTGTCCGTACTGCCGGGACCGGCCGCGGCCACCGCCGACAGCCGCGCGCCGCTGGCCGGCCGCTACCTCAACCTCCACCAGTGCGTCTACCTGCCGGCCCTGGGCGGGGACTTCTTCACGGTGGTGGTACCGGGCGACGACGGCCGCTTCACCACCGGTACGAAGGCATCCGCCACGGCCGACGCCGACGTCTCCTGCGGCGCCGGTGACGGCAACTACACGACGTCCGTCCCGGTGACCTGGGCCCAGACGCTCGACCTGAACGCCGGCCGCTACCTCAACCTGCACCAGTGCGTCTACTACTCCGAGGCCCAGCACGACCACATCACCACGGTCGTCTCCCTCGGCGGCGGCGAGTTCTCGACGGGGACGAACGTCTCCGACGCCCGGGACACCACCCCGAACTGCGGCCCCGGCCGCGGCCTCTACTACCTCGTCCCCCTCCTGTCCGAGGTCAAGGTCCTGGACCTGTCCGCCGGGCGGTACGTGAACCTCCAGCAGTGCGTCTACTACTACGGCCGCAACGGCTTCAACGACCACTTCACCACGGTGGCCCCGACCACCCGCGACGGCCGGTTCACCACGGGCACCAAGGTGTCGAACACCGTCGACACGGCCCCGACATGCGGCCGGGGTGACGGGAACTTCAACCTGATCCCGCTGCTCTCCGGTACCAAGGCCCTCTCCCGGACCTGACCCCCGCCGCCACCCCGCGCCAAGGCCAGTCATCCCGGATTGGCCTTGGCGCGGGTCCGAAGTGGCCCCCTACGGTCGGTCCATGCGCCTGCGAATCATCGACGCCTTCACCGACCGCCCCTTCCACGGGAACCCCGCCGGAGTCCTGCTCCTCGACGGCCCCTTCCCCCCGGACGCCTGGCTCCAGCAGGTCGCCGCGGAGGTCAACCTCTCCGAGACCGCCTTCGCCCACCCGCTGCCGCCCGGCGGGGACGCCGACTGGGCGCTGCGCTGGTTCACCCCGGCCGCCGAGGTCGACATGTGCGGCCACGCCACCCTCGCCACCGCCCACGCCCTGGCCACGAGCGGCCTGGCCGAGGGGCTGATCCGGTTCACCGCCCGCTGCGGCGTCCTGACGGCCGAGGTCGCCGAGGACGGCACGATCACCATGGACTTCCCCACCTCCTCCCTCACCCCGGTCGAGCCCGACCCGGAGGTCGCCCGCGCGCTCGGCGCCGAGATCAAGTCGGTGCACGACACCTCCGCGCACATCGGCGACCTGGTGGTGGAGCTGGCCGACGAGCGGACCGTACGGGAGCTCACCCCCGACTTCGCGGCCCTGCGCGGGTACTCCCGCCGCGGGGTGATCGTCACGGCCCCCGCCGAGGACCCCGCCCGCGGCCACGACTTCGTCAGCCGCGGCTTCTTCCCCGCCCTCGGCATCGACGAGGACCCGGTCACGGGCAGCGCGCACACCGCCCTGGCCCCGTTCTGGGCCGCCCGCACGGGCCGCACCGAGATGACCGGCCTGCAGGGCGGGGCGCGCCGGGGCCTGGTCCGGGTCCGTCTCAAGGGCGAGCGCACCCTGCTGACCGGCCACGCGGTCACGGTCATCGACGGGGAGCTGCACGCCTCCCCGTGAACGCGTCCGCTAGGGGGTCGGCAGCCAGCCGACCTTGCCGGCCAGCAGGGCGTACCCGCCGAAGGCCACGATGTCGAGCAGCGCGTGCGCGACGACCAGCGGCCCCACCCGGCCCCAGCGCCGGTAGGCCAGGACGAAGACCACGCCCATCACCACGTTGCCGAGGAACCCGCCGATGCCCTGGTAGAGGTGGTACGAGCCGCGCAGCAGGGAGCTGGCCAGCAGCGCGGCCGTCGGCGACCACCCCAGCTGGCCGAGCCGGCGCAGCAGGTAGGCCAGCACGATGACCTCCTCCACCACGGAGTTCTGCACCGCTGAGAGGACCAGCACCGGGAACTTCCACCACACGTCGGGCAGCGCCTCGGGCACCACCGTCAGGTTGAAGCCGGTGGCGCGGGCCGCCAGGTAGAAGGCGAGCCCGGCGCTGCCGATCCCGGCCGCCACCAGCGCGCCCCGGGCCAGGTCCGGCCCGGGCCGGGTCCGGTCGAAGCCCAGCACCCGCAGCCCGGGGGCACCCTCACGGGTCAGCAGGTGCGCGACGAGCAGCACCGGCACCAGGGCGGTGGCGATCCCGAACAGCTGCCAGGCCAGGTCCAGCCAGGGCCGTCCGGGGGCGTAGGAGCCGTTGAGGGTGGCGGCCTGGTCCTTGAGGCCGCCGGGCTTGGTGAGCGAGCCGATGAAACTGATCAGCGCCGAGACCCCGCTCGCGCCCAGCGACAGCGCGAGCACGAGCAGCGTCTCGGTGCGCAGGACACCACGCCGCCCGTCCTCGCGCAGCTCCACGACCACCGGCTCCGGCTCCGCCCGCACGCCCGACTCCCGTCCTGCCCCGTCCGTCACGCTCCGACCCACCCCATACTGCCCCCTCGGGGACCGGAGGGGATCACCGGGACATGGCCGGAGCGGATCCGGGGTCGGCGGCGGGGGTCAGCGGCGGGCGGCCGCGGGTGCTTCCACCTCCTGCCCTGCCAGCCCCACCGGCCAGGTGTGCACGGGGTCGCCGCGGTGCATGAGCTCGCTGTAGCGGCGGGTCGTGGCCGCCAGGGCGGCGTCGCGGTCCAGTCCGCCCGCGAGCGCCCGGTGGTAGGTGTCCACCTGCCACGTCGCCCCGTTCACCCGGCGCCGGCACCGCTCCTCGATGATCCCCAGGTACAGGTCCCGGTCGGCGGGCTCGATGCCCCAGGCGTCCAGCCCGGCCGCCGCCATCGGCAGCAGCTCGTCCAGCACCAGCCGCACCGCCGGCACGTTCACCAGTCCCCCGGAGCGGCCCCGGCGGGGCCAGCGGATCCGTGCGTCGATCCCGTACCGGCAGGCGGCGTCGAAGTTGGCCTCCGCCTCCGCGAAGGACATCCGGGTCCACACCGGGCGCTGCTCGTCCGCGAGGGTGCGCACCAGCCCGTAGTAGAAGGCCGCGTTGGCCACGACGTCGGCGACGGTGGGACCGGCGGGCAGCACCCGGTTCTCCACCCGCAGGTGCGGCATCCCGTCCGCGACCCCGTAGACGGGCCGGTTCCAGCGGTAGACCGTGCCGTTGTGCAGCACCAGCTCCTGGAGGCTGGGCACCCCGCCCTCGGCGAGCACCCGCAGCGGCTCCTCCTCGTCGCAGATGGGCAGCAGGGCGGGGAAGAAGCGGACGTTCTCGGCGAACAGCTCGTACACCGAGTCCACCCACCGCTCCCCGAACCAGGTGCGCGGTCGCACCCCCTGGGCCTGGAGCTCGGGCGGGCGGGTGTCGGTGGCCTGGGTGAACAGCGGCGGCCGCGACTCCCGCCACAGCTCGCGCCCGAACAGGAAGGGCGAGTTCGCCCCCACCGCTATCTGTACGGCGGTCACCGCCTGGGCGGCGTTCCACACGTCCGAGAACCGGGCCGGGGTCACCTGGAGGTGCAGCTGCACGGAGGTGCAGGCGGCCTCCGGCACGATCGACCCGGTGTTCCAGGTCAGCCGCTCGACCCCCTCGATGTCCAGCCGGAAGTCCTCTCCGCGCATCATCAGGATCTGTTCGTTGAGCAGCGAGTAGCGGTCCACGGCGGACAGGTTGGCCAGGGCCAGGTCGGCGCGGGTGATCGTCGGCAGGATGCCGATCATCACCACCCCGGCGTCGATCTCGGCGGCCTGCCGGTGGGCGTAGTGCAGTCCCGCGCTCAGCTCCTCCGCGAGGCGGTCGAATACCCGGCCGTCGAGCCGGTGCGGGAGTACGTTCACCTCCAGGTTGAACATTCCGAGTTCGGTCTGGAAATCGGGGCTCGCTATCCGTTCCAGTACCTGCGCATTCACCATGCGCGGCAAACCGTCGGCACCCGCGAGATTCAGCTCGATCTCCAGTCCCATCATGTTCTTGGGGCGGTCGAACCTCTTCTCCGCCAGAAGCCGCTCCAGTCCCTCCAGGCACTCGTGAAGCTTCCTCCGATACCGATGCCGATCGGACAGGTCGAATCCGCCTGCCACGACCTTCTCCCCCATCGAAGCGTCCCTCCTCGAGCGGGCCCGGCCCGGGACACCCGGGCGCACGTTACGGTCGATGATGCCCAGGGCCCGTGATCGATAACGCCGCGGGGAGCGGCTTGGCGGGGAGCGCGCGCCGGTGTGGCCGGATGGGCGCTCCGGCACATTCACCTGGCAACCCGTATTGCGCAAATTCCGCATGGGTTTTGCCCGTTCATGATTGGCGGCACTTTCCAGCCGAGCCCCCTTCCGGTAACCTCCGAGGTCAGCGCGGTTCCTTCACGCGCGAGCGGCATGAATACCATGACAGCGGGTCCGGTAAGCGCCTTGTCGGCAATAGGCGGGACGGCTAGCCGAAACACTGTGTGAACACATGTCGTATAAACTCCGCAAACGAGGCAGAGAGTTGGCGCGCGGCCATTGCCCCAATGCCCACCTCTGACCCCAGAATGCGACAGCGCCGTCCGCACCTTCCCCTGCACCACAGGTCTCCCAAGTGAGAGGCGACCCACCATGCCGCTGCATGTCCCCCCGGCCCCCACGCCCGCCCTGCGCAGCGTTCTCGCGGCACTCGGTTCTCCCACCGCCGTCCACGAGGCACACACCCCCGCCCTGCGCGCGGTCCAGGGTCCGATGACCGCCGAGCTCCCCCTGCCGGTGCACGTGCTCGACCGCCTGAGCATGTCCGGCCGCGCGGCCGGCGGCAGGCCGCCCCGTACCCGCCTGACCGGATGGCGGTTCCTGATCCGCAGCGGCGACCGCTTCGTGGCGGCGGCCGACACGCGGCTCACCCCCGACGGCTGGGCCTTCTCGCACTTCTTCGAGGGTCCCTACGTCGCAGCCACCGAGCGCGCCCTGCGCCAGGCGGAGCAGCTCGGCAAGGGCTACCAGCCCCGCCTGCTCTCCGTACCGGAGCTGTACATGCTGACCCTGTGGCTGCACGGGGCGGTCGGCGCCGACGCCGCCGCCGGCCTGCCCGCCGCCGCCGACCTGCTCGTCCCACTGGCCCCTGCCCCGCCCGGGATCGCCCCGTACCGGCCGCATCCCGTCTCGGAGCTGCTGCCCGTGCTGACCCACCGGCTGACCCCGGCGGCCCCGCCGCTGCCGCCCACCCTGGCGGCCCCCGCGGCCTGATCCGAATCACCCATTCGGCCTAGTCCTCCGGGGTCAGCCGCGAACCATCCGAAAGGACAGGGCAGTTGGCCTGAACCGCCCGCACGAGTGATGCGTCCTCAATCCATGAGGACTGCTGCCGTGAAATCCCTGCGAAGCAGCCGTCATGGGGGAAGACTGAGGACCATCCTCCCCGCAGGTGCGGGGACGACCCAGGGGGACGGCCATGAATCACGCATCGAGCCGTAGCGAACAGACCCGCGAACAGACCACACCGCAGCGAAAGAACGCATCCATGTGCCAGCACCAGCCTGCCTGCCCGTCATCAGAGTCCGCCGACCGGGAGGCCGCGCGCCCGGTGGCCAACCACCCGGAACAGGGCTGGAGCCTGCTGTGCAACGGCGTCCTGCTCTTCGAGGACACCGGTGAGCTGCTGCCGGACGGAAAGATCATCGCTCCGCACCGCCCGCTCGCGGCGGCCTGAGCCCGCACGGCGCACGGACACGAGAAGGGGCCGGTCCCGGAGCAGACGCTCCGGGACCGGCCCCTTCACCCTGTCAGGGCTCAGTTGTCGTACTCGTCCAGCGGCGGGCAGGAGCACACCAGGTTGCGGTCGCCGAAGGCGCCGTCGATCCGGCGCACCGGCGGCCAGTACTTCTCGGCGGCGGAGACGCCACCGGGGAAGACCGCCTCGTCACGGGTGTACGGGTGGTTCCACTCGCCGCCCAGGGACGCCGCCGTGTGCGGGGCGTTCGCCAGCGGGTTGTCGTCCGCCGGCCACTCGCCGCCCGCGACCCGCTCGATCTCGGCGCGGATGGCGATCATCGCGTCGCAGAAGCGGTCGATCTCGGCGAGGTCCTCGGACTCCGTCGGCTCGATCATGAGCGTGCCGGCGACCGGGAAGGACATGGTCGGGGCGTGGAAGCCGTAGTCGATCAGGCGCTTGGCGATGTCGTCGACGCTGACGCCGGTCTCCTTCGACAGCGGGCGCAGGTCGATGATGCACTCGTGCGCGACCAGGTCGCCCGGGCCGGTGTAGAGCACCGGGTAGTGCGGCTCCAGGCGCTTGGCGATGTAGTTGGCACCCAGCACCGCCACCTGCGTGGCGCGCTTGAGGCCCTCGCCGCCCATCAGGCGCACGTACGACCAGGAGATCGGCAGGATGCCCGCGGAGCCCCACGGCGCGGCCGAGATCGGGCCGACGCCCGTCTCCGGGCCGGCGGTCGGCTGGAGCGGGTGGTTGGGCAGGTACGGGGCCAGGTGCGCCCGGACACCGACCGGGCCGACGCCCGGACCGCCGCCGCCGTGCGGGATGCAGAAGGTCTTGTGCAGGTTCAGGTGCGAGACGTCGCCGCCGAAGTGACCCGGCTTGGCCAGGCCCACCAGGGCGTTCAGGTTGGCACCGTCCACGTAGACCTGGCCGCCCGCCTCGTGCACCTGGGCGCAGATGTCGGCGACGTGCTCCTCGAACACACCGTGCGTCGACGGGTAGGTGATCATGAGCACGGCCAGCTCGTCGCGGTGCTGCTCGATCTTGGCGCGCAGGTCGTCGGTGTCGACCTCGCCGTCGTCGGCCGTCTTGACGACGACGACCTTCATGCCGGCCATCACGGCGCTCGCGGCGTTGGTGCCGTGCGCGGAGGACGGGATGAGGCAGACGGTGCGCTGCTCGTCGCCGTTGGCGCGGTGGTAGGCGCGCACGGCCAGCAGGCCGGCGAGCTCGCCCTGGGAGCCGGCGTTCGGCTGGATGGAGACCTTGTCGTAGCCGGTGACCTCGCAGAGACGTTCCTCCAGCTCGTTGATGAGCGTGAGGTAGCCCCCGGCCTGCTCGACCGGCGCGAAGGGGTGCAGCTGGCCGAACTCGGGCCAGGTGACCGGCTCCATCTCGGTGGTCGCGTTGAGCTTCATGGTGCAGGAGCCCAGCGGGATCATGCCGCGGTCCAGCGCGTAGTCCTTGTCCGAGAGCTTGCGCAGGTAGCGCAGCATCGCGGTCTCGGAACGGTGCTGGTGGAAGACCGGGTGGGTCAGGTACGCGTCCGAGCGCAGCAGGCCCTCGGGCAGCGCGTCCTCGGTGGCGGCGTCCAGGGCCTCGATGTCCGCGGAGACGCCGAAGGCGGCCCAGACGGCCTCGATGTCGGCGCGCAGGGTGGTCTCGTCACAGGAGATCGAGACGAGGTCGGCGTCGGCCTGGTGGAGGTTGACCCCGCCCTCGCGGGCGGCGGCGACGACCTCGGCGGCCTTGCCGGGCACCCGGGCGGTGACCGTGTCGAAGAAGGAGCCGTGCACCAGCTCGACCCCGCCGGCCCGCAGGCCCGCGGCCAGCAGCGCGGCGTAGCGGTGGGTGCGGCGGGCGATCGTCCGCAGGCCGTCCGGGCCGTGGTAGACGGCGTACATGCCGGCCATGACGGCGAGCAGCACCTGGGCGGTACAGATGTTGCTGGTGGCCTTCTCGCGGCGGATGTGCTGCTCGCGGGTCTGCAGGGCCAGGCGGTAGGCCTTGTTGCCGTCCGCGTCCACGGAGACGCCGACGAGGCGGCCGGGCAGGGAGCGGGCGTGCTTGGCCTGGACGGCCATGTAGCCGGCGTGCGGGCCGCCGAAGCCCATCGGGACGCCGAAGCGCTGGGTGGTGCCGACCGCGATGTCCGCGCCGAGGGCGCCCGGGGAGGTCAGCAGGGTCAGCGCGAGCAGGTCGGCGGAGACGGTGACGATCGCACCGAGCTCGTGGGCCTGGTCGACGACGGCCTTGATGTCGCGCACCGCGCCGGAGGCGCCCGGGTACTGCAGGAGCACGCCGTAGACGCCGCGCTCGGCGATCTCGGCGGGGATGCCGTCGGAGAGGTCCGCGACGACGACCTCGATGCCGATCGGCTCGGCGCGGGTCTCGATCACGGCGATGGTCTGCGGCAGCGCGTCGGCGTCGATGAGGAAGACGTTGCCCTTGACCTTGCCCACGCGGCGGGCCAGCGTCATGGCCTCGGCGGCGGCGGTGCCCTCGTCGAGGAGGGAGGCGCCGGAGGTCGGCAGGCCGGTCAGCTCGGCGACGACGGTCTGGAAGTTCAGCAGCGCCTCGAGGCGGCCCTGCGAGATCTCCGGCTGGTACGGGGTGTAGGCCGTGTACCAGGCCGGGTTCTCCATGACGTTGCGCAGGATCACCGGCGGCGTGAACGTCCCGTAGTAGCCGAGACCGATCATGGAGGACAGGACCTGGTTGCGGTCGGCGAGCGAGCGCAGCTCGGCGAGCACCTCGGCCTCGGTCCGCGCCTCGGGCAGGTTCAGCGCTTCGGCGGTCTTGATCACATCCGGCACCGCGGCGGCGGTCAGCTCGTCGAGGGAGCCGTAGCCCACCTGGGCGAGCATCTTCGCCTGCGCCTCGGCATCCGGGCCGATGTGACGCTGCTCGAAGGGGATGCCCCGCTCGAGCTGGGAGAGCGGAATGCGGTTGGCGGTCATTACGGAGGCCTCCTGGTCGTATGACCTGCGAGGGGCACCACGGCGCGGGCACCCGGACGGCCTCCCCCTCTGTCATCTCAACCTGAGAGCTTCACCGGAGTCTCGGGGGTCGCCCGTCGTCCGGCTTTCACCGTCGGTGAGGAGTGGGGACCGGCACTGCGCGCCCGGGACCCGCTCCTGCTTTCCAGAGTGGCCTCGTCGCGTGCGGTACGTATGCCTGAGAGATTCCGGGGAGGATTTGCTCCTTCGGCGCCTCCGTCGAGCTCACTCGGAGGACTCTCCCGCACAGGGTCAACAGCCGTCACCCAGCCTACCAGCGAGGATCTGGACCCTCCCTCGAGTGGCCCCCTATCCCGTTATGCACTTTTGTAGTCATTACGGATGACTGCGACCACGTGGAGGGACCGTGCAGACCGACATCGATCCGCGCAGCCTGATCGGCCGCAAGGCGTTCGACCGGAACGGGGCCAAGATCGGCACCGTGGACGAGGTCTACCTGGACGACGCCACCGGCGTGCCGGAGTGGGCGGCGGTCCGCACCGGTCTGTTCGGCCGGGACGCCTTCGTCCCGCTGGAGCCGAGCGAGGTGGACGGCGAGGTCCTGCGCGTCCCGTTCGAACGCTCCCTGATCAAGGACGCCCCCGACTTCGGCGTGGGCCGCCACCTCTCCCCCGAGCAGGAGCTCAAGCTCTACCACCACTACGGCCTGGACGTCTCCCTCCCCGGCGACTTCCACCTCCCCCCGCCGGAGAACGGCTAGCCGGGCCTCAACCGGGCCGCCCCACGAGGGGCAGCGGGTCGGAGGGCTCCAGCTCGGGGTCGTCCACCAGGAAGGTGCGGACCCGGCCGGGCGGCGATCCGGGCTGCTCGAAGCGCACGGTGACCCGCCCCACCCCGCTGCCCTGCACCCACCCGGGCCCGTACAGCGCGTGCCGTACGTCGCTCCCCGCGGCCCAGTGGCGCCCGGCGGCCCGCCCCGGGTCCTCCCCCGGCGCCACGGCCGTCTCGGCGGCCCCTGGAGCCCCTGCGACCCCGTCGGCCCCCTCCGCCTCCGCGGCCCCCTCCGCGGGAGCGGCCTCCGCCTCCTGGGCCGCGCCGCCGAGCGCCTGGGCGAACAGGTCCTCCTGGGTGTAGTCCGCGAGCCCCGTCACGCCCACCCCCAGCAGCCGCACCCCGCCGGTGGTGTCCACGCCCTCCAGCAGCCGGGCGGCCGCCTCCCGCACCACCGCCGGATCGTCCGTGGGCCCGCGCAGGGTCTCGGAGCGGGTCAGGGTGGAGAAGTCGTAGCGGCGCACCTTCAGCACGATGGTCCGCCCCGAGTGGCCCGAGGCCCGGAGCCGGCCCACGCAGCGGTCGGCGAGCCGCTGCACCTCGAAGCGGATCCGCACCCGGTCGTGGAGGTCCACGTCGAAGGTGTCCTCCACCGACACGGACTTCGCGTCCCGCTCCGCGACCACCGGCCGGTCGTCCAGGCCCAGCGCCATCCGGTACAGGCCGACCCCGTGCGCCCGGCCCACCATCCGGACCAGCTCGTCCTCACCCGCCTCGGCCAGCTCCCCCACGGTGGTGATCCCGGCCCGGCGCAGGTGCTCCCCGGTGGCCGGCCCAACCCCGGGCAGGGTCCGCACCGACATGGGGGCGAGGAGCTCGCGCTCGGTCCCGGGCTCGATCAGCAGCAGCCCGTTCGGCTTGGCCTCCTCGGAGGCCACCTTGGCCAGCATCTTCGAGCCGGCCAGCCCCACCGAGCCGCTGAGCCCCGTCGCGGCGGTGATGTCGGCCCGCAGCCGCTCCCCCGCGGCCCGGGCGCCCGCGGAGTCGAAGGCCGTACCGCCCGCCTCCAGGTCCACGAACGCCTCGTCCAGGCTGAGCGGCTCCACCAGCGGCGACAGCTCGCGCAGCAGGCCCATGACGACCTCGCTGACCTCGCGGTAGAGCAGGAAGCGGGGGATCAGGTAGGCGCCGTTGGGACAGAGCCGGCGGGCCTGGGCCGTCGGCATCGCCGAGTGCACCCCGAAGCGCCGGGCCTCGTACGAGGCGGTGGCCACCACCCCGCGCGGGCCGAGCCCGCCCACGATCACGGCCTTCCCCCGCAGACTGGGCTTCGACGCCTGCTCCACGGAGGCGTAGAAGGCGTCCATGTCCAGGTGCAGGATGGTCGGCGCGGTTCTCACGGCACCGATGCTGCCGCATGCCACTGACAAGACGGTGATCCGGCGTGGTCCCGCCCCGCGGCCGCGGGGGCCGCTGCGGGAGCCGCGGGGTCAGCCGGCCCGGTTCCTGCGGGCGGCGAGCTCGTCGGCCGGGTTGTGGCCCACCACGGTCTCGCCCGTGTCCACGCGCTCCCCGTGCAGCTGCGACAGCGCGTTCTCGACGTCCCGCCAGACCACGCCCACCGCGATGCCGAAGACCCCCTGGCCGCCCTGGAGCAGGCTCACCACCTGGTCGGGGGAGGTGCACTCGTACACGGTCGCGCCGTCGCTCATCAGCGTCATCCGCTCCAGGTCCGAGAAGCCCCGGCCACGCAGGTGCTGTACGGCGGTGCGGATGTTCTGCAGGGCGACGCCCGTGTCGAGGAAGCGCTTCACGATCTTGAGGACGACGACGTCCCGGAAGCTGTAGAGCCGCTGGGTGCCCGACCCGTAGGCGGGCCGCACGCTGGGCTCCACCAGCCCCGTGCGCGCCCAGTAGTCCAGCTGCCGGTAGGTGATCCCCGCGGCGGCGCACGCCGTCGGTCCGCGGTAGCCGACCTGCTCGGGGGCCTGGGAGTCGTTCACCGGTCCGACCGGTTCCGACCCCGGCTGACGGTGCGCGGAACCCGCCCCGCCGCCGAGCAGCGGGGACGGTCCACCGTCACTCCGTACGGGGATTCCCCCGGTCGTACCGTCGCCCGTGATCCTCACGCCGACCCTCCGTCCTTGACCTGCCACCTCGAAGGTAGGCAGTGACCAGGGGTGCGTCAACGATCGCCACACTCGGCACGCCGAGTGATAATCACCCTGAGAGTGGTTTCCCGTACCCCATCGCCGGGAAAGGCTACTCGAATGGGCTGAAGCTTCCCGGTGGACGACGCGGCCCTCGCCCCGACGGCGTCCGCCCCTACTGCGGGCCCGTGCCGAAGTCCTCGGGGGAGATCTGGTCGAGGAACTCGCGGAACTTCTCCACCTCGTCCTCCTGCTCGTCGGGAATGGCGATCCCGGCGTCGTCCAGCACGCCGTCACTGCCGTAGATCGGCGTCCCCGTCCGCAGGGCGAGCGCTATGGCGTCGGAAGGCCGCGCGCTCACCTCGACGCCGCTGGCGAAGACCAGCTCCGCGTAGAAGACACCCTCCCGCAGATCCGTGATCCGGACCTCGGTCAGCTCCTCGCCGACCGCCTCCAGCACGTCCTTGAACAGGTCGTGCGTCAGCGGCCTGGCAGGTGCCATCCCCTGCTGCGCGAAGGCAATGGCGGTCGCCTCCCCAGGACCGATCCAGATGGGGAGGTACCGGTCGCCTCCCACTTCACGCAGGAGCACGATCGGCTGGTTGGAGGGCATTTCCACCCGGACACCCACAACGTCGAGCTCGTTCACACAGCAACCCTAGGACCTGCCCGGCAGGTTTGGGTAGTCGGGGCCCGCTCACGGCGTGCGCGTTCAGTGCAGGCGCACCCCGAGGGCGCTCTGCACGAAGGCCTCGTGCAGCCGTACGGAGAGCCCCGCGAGCTCCTTCATCGTGGCCTCGGCATGCGTCCTGGTCTGCGGATTGCGGTGGCGGCGCAGCGGGGCGACCACCTGTTCCACCAGACCGGCCTCCCGGTCGGCCGCGGCCTTCATGGCCCGCAGGTGGCGCGGTTCGAGCCCGAACCGGCCGAGATCGGCGATCAAGCGGGCCACGGCCACCACCTCGGCGTCGAAGCCGCCGCCGGCCTCCTCCGAGAGGAGCCCGTAGGACTCCCACTCGGCCAGCTGCTCCTCGTCCACCTCGGCGGCGGCGATCAGCTCGGCCCGTCCGACCCGGGCCGCGGCGGGCCGCTCCCCGCCCGCCTCCCCGTACCCGGGGCCGCGCGCGTCGCCCTCCACGGACTCCCCGTGCGCGGCCGGGGCCGGGATCCGGACCTGCTCGCCCCGGTCGAGCGCGTCGAGCTGCTCGCGGATGACCTTCAGCGGCAGGTAGTGGTCGCGCTGGAGGCGCAGGATGCGCCCGAGCCGCTCCACGTCGCCGGTACTGAACTTGCGGTACCCGGAAGGAGTGCGCCGGGGCTCGACGAGCCCCTCCGCCTCCAGGAACCGGATCTTCGAGATCGTGACTTCGGGGAACTCGTCACGCAGCGTCGTGAGCACCTGGCCGATGCTCACCAGCTGCCCGGACGAGCCGGCGGTGCCGGCGGCGCCCTTCTTCGGGGCACCGCCGGTCGGGGTGCGCAGCATGGGACCTTCCCTCTGGAGGTCCCCCCGGAGTTTCTCCGGGGGTGGGGGTCAGACGCCCCGCAGGCTGGCGTAGAAGACCAGCCGGTACTTGCCGATCTGCACCTCGTCGCCGTTGTGCAGGGCGACGGAGTCGATCGGCTCGCGGTTCACGTACGTGCCGTTGAGGCTGCCGACGTCGGCGACGGTGAAGCCGCCCTCCGGACCCCGGCGGAACTCGACATGCAGCCGGGAGACGGTGACGTCGTCCAGGAAGATGTCGCTCTGCGGGTGCCGGCCCGCCGTGGTCAGCTCGCCGTCGAGCAGGAAACGGCTGCCCGAGTTGGGGCCGCGCCGCACGATGAGCAGGGCGGAACCGGGCGGCAGCGCCTCGACCGCGGCCTGGGCCTCGGGCGAGAGCGAGGACGAGACGTGCTGTCCGGTCGCCTCGGCCTCGTAGGCCTCGAGGCCCGAGATCGAGATGGTGGACGTGGTCTCCGAGGCGCGCTCGGGCGTCAGGCCCGGACGCAGCGGCGCACCGCAGTTGGAGCAGAAACGGCTCGCCGCTCCGCTGCGCTGCCCACACCTGCCGCACGTCTGCTCGGCCGACATGGACGGCTCCTCGCGCCGCGGCTGCCCCGCGGAGGCGTTGGTGGCGTACGGGTCGGGGGCGTACCCGCCACCCGCGTTCGGGGTCGCCGGGTCTCCGAAACCTATGCGCCCCGCAGCCGAGGGGTCACCGGACGGGGCGCCGGGCGCCCCGGCGCCGGGTCCCTGGCCGGCCACCTCGTCACGGAAGAGGGGCCGGTCTCCCTGGCCCTCCCCCTCGCCATGGCCCGCACGGTGGCGTGCCGTACCGCTTTCCTCGCGGTTCTTCTTGCCGAACAACTTCTCAAACAACTTCACGGGCGATTCCCCTTGACCGAAACAGACCCGCCCGTGGGGCAGGACGAACTCCTCATACACACACCTGCCGACCCGGACATTCTGACAACGTCCGTAACCACCAGACAGTTTCCACCACGCACCGCGACTTCTGTGCGTCGACCCCCCGCAGGCGTCAGCCCGCGTGGGACCGTCCTCGCGCCGCCCCGTCTCACGGCGATGACGACCGAGCGTAGTCAGGCTGCTTCGCAGCCCGCAAGGCATCCACAACGATCTTCGCCGACCGTGTGACGGCGACCGTGGCCTGTTCCTTCTCCATGGTCTGGACGACGCCGCCCGGAATGTTGAGCGCCGGCTCCAGATCCTGCGGTTTGCCGATGACCCTGAACTCGTAGGGCTGTGTGATCTTCTTACCGTCGATCGCCACTCCGCCGCCCTCGTCCGAGAAGTACGAGCCCGCCACCACGCGCACGCCGTTGATCTGGATCGCCTCGGCCCCGGCCGCCCGCAGCTCCTGGAGGGTGTCCAGCAGCTGGTCGGAGCGCACCTGGCCCTTGGCGTCGGTGATCCTCAGCGTGATGCCGGGGCCCTGTGCGGCCACGGTACCGGCCAGGATGCCCAGTTGGCGCTCCCGCTCCAGCGTCTGCTTGCGGGCCTCCTCGGCCTGGTTGGAGCTGCTCTGGAGCTCCTTGCGCTGGTCGTCCAGCTTCTGCTTCTCGTCCTCCAGCCGCTTGGTCCGCCCGTCCAGCTCGTCGAGGATCCGCACGAGGTCCTCCTGCCGGGCACCGCGCAGGGGCGCGCTGGAATCGCTGTTGGAGCGCACCTGGATGGCGAGCCCGAGGCCGAGGACGAAGAGCAGCAGCGCGACGATCAATTGGGCCCGGCTGAACCTCGGCGGCCACAGACCGGCCGCCAGGCGCTGCCGGCCCGTCTGCTGCGGCTCCGGCCGCGGCGCCGGCGCCGGCTCCCGCTCCGGTCCCGGCTCCCCCTGCGGGGCGTTGTCCGTGCTCATCGGCCTCACGCCCGGAAGACGTGCCGGCGGATGGCGGCCGCGTTGGAGAAGATCCGGATGCCGAGGACGACGACCACGCCGGTCGACAGCTGCGAGCCGACGCCCAGCTTGTCGCCGAGGAAGACGATGAGCGCGGCGACCACCACGTTCGACAGGAAGGACACCACGAAGACCTTGTCCACGAAGATCCCGTCCAGCATCGCGCGCAGACCGCCGAACACCGCGTCCAGGGCCGCCACGACGGCGATCGGCAGATAAGGCTCCACCACGGCCGGCACTTCGGGGCGGACGAGAAGCCCGACCACCACTCCCGCCAGGAGGCCCAGTACCGCGATCACGACGCACCCTTCTTCGGCTCTTCTGCAGTGGCCGTCCGCACGGTCAGACTCGACGCGGCCGGCAGCTTCACCTCGTCCACCGGGGACAGGCTGTAGCGAATCCCGTAGCTCTGCTGCAGCACGTGCAGGTACTGCCCGTCCACGGAGTCCTGGAACGTGGTGCCGAGCCGTTTCCCGTCCCCGACGGCGAGGACCTCGTACGGCGGCACCAGCGGCCTGTTGTCGACCAGTATCGCGTCACCGGCCGCCCTGATCGCCGACAGCGCCGTGAGCCGCTGCCCGTTGATCGAGACGGCTTCCGCGCCGGACTGCCAGAGCCCGTTGACGATCCGCTGCATGTCACGGTCCCGGACCCGCCCGGTGTCGGAGAACCCGGCGCTCTCGCGCGGGCCGCCTCCGCCGCCCGACGAGGACCCCTTGGCGTCGTCCACCACAAGCTTGACGCCGGGACCGTGCACCTCGGTTGCACCCGCCAGCAACGCCACGAGCTGGGCCTGCTGCCCGCCCTGCTGCTTGAGCGCCTCGCGCTGGCGGTCGGCGACCTCGGTCCGCAGCCGTTCGATGTCGCGCTCCAGGGTGTCCGCGCGCTTGTCGGCCCGCTCGACCCGGTCAATCAGCTCCTGGCGCTCCTTGGCCAGCACCGGTGCCGTCGCCCGCGCCTGCGCCGCGCCCAGCGTGACGACCAGGGCCGCCAGCACGAGCCCGGCGGCGAGGGCCAGCTTGGCCTTGAGGGTGCGCGGCAGACCCGCCGTACCCTCCGCCTCGCGCCGCGCCGAGGCTTCCGCATAGCCCTCGTCGAGGCTGTGGTCCATCACGTGGGTCAGCAGCGACATGGACGCGTCCGGGCGTGCGGACGGTGTGGCCGAACTCCGGTTGTTGGACGGCTGCGACATGCCGCACATCGTCGCATGTCGGCACCGCCCACACCGAATGCGGCCTTCCGGCGGGCCGGGCCGGATGCCTCCCGGCCCGGCCCGCCGTACTCCTGTCCCGCTCCGTACGCGCGTACGCGCGGGATTGCGGTCAGTGCTGGCCGGCTCCGTCGACCACGGCGGCCCACTCGTCCAGGAGGGCCTGCGCGGACGCGTCGTCGGGGCCCTCGGCCCACAGGTGCGTGACGGCCTCGGCCGGGTCCGGCAGGACCAGCGCCCACCGGCCGTCGGCCTCGACCACCCGCACGCCGTCGGTGGTGTCCACCTGCCGCTCCCCGGCCGCTTCCACGACCCGGCGCATCACGAGCCCCTTGGCCGCCCACGGGGTGGGCACGTCCCGCTTGAGGACGTGCGCCCGCGGGATCCGGGAGTCGATCTGGCTGAGCGTGAGCTGCGTGCGCGCGACCAGCCCGATCAGCTGGACGAAGGCCGCCGATCCGTCGAAGACGCTGCCGAACTCCGGGACGATGAACCCGCCCCGGCCGTCCCCGCCGAAGATCGTGGTCTCCTCGCGGCCCACCCGGGTCAGGTCGTCGGGCGAGGTCGTCGTCCACTCCACCTGGGTGCCGTGGTACGCCGCCACCTGCTCGGCGACCCGGGTCGTGGTCACCGGCAGGGCCACCTTGCCGCTGCGCTTCTCCGCCGCCACCAGGTCGAGCAGGACCAGCAGCGCCCGGTCGTCCTCGATGATCCGGCCGCGCTCGTCCACCAGCGAGATCCGCTCGCCGACGGGGTCGAAGCGCACGCCGAAGGCCGCCCGGGCCGAGGCCACGATCTCCCCGAGCCGGACCAGCCCGGCGCGCCGGGACTCGCTGCTCTCGGTGGGCCGGGACTCGTCCAGGCCGGGGTTGATCGTGAGCGCGTCCACGCCCAGCCGGCCGAGCAGGCTGGGCAGGACCAGCCCGGCGCTGCCGTTGGAGGCGTCCACGACCACCTTGAGGCCGGAGTCGGCGATCCCGGTGGTGTCCACCCGCCGCAGCAGGGAGCCCGTGTACGAGTCGAAGATGCTCGACGGGAACTGGAGGTCGCCGATCTCCCCGGGGAAGGCCCGGCGGTACTCCTGACGTGCGTACACGCGGTCCAGCTTGCGCTGCTGCGCCTGTGAGAGGTCCGCGCCGCGCTCGTCGAGGAACATGATGTCCACCGAGTCCGGCACCCCGGGCGAGGTCCGGATCATGATCCCGCCCGCGGCGCCCCGGGCCGTCTGCTGACGGGCCACGGGCAGCGGTACGTTCTCCAGGTCTCGGACGTCGATGGCGCTGGCCTGGAGCGCCGAGATCACGGCGCGCTTGAGCGCCCGGGCGCCTCGGGAGTGGTCACGTGCCGTGGTGACGATCGCCCCCTTCTTGAGGGTCGTCGCGTAGGCGCCGGCGAGCTTCACCACCAGTTCGGGGGTGATCTCCACGTTGAGGATCCCGGAGACGCCGCGCGCGCCGAACAGGTGGGCCTGCCCGCGGGACTCCCAGATCACCGAGGTGTTGACGAAGGCACCGGCCTCGATGGTCTTGAACGGGTAGACCCGTACGTTGCCCTGGACGATCGATTCCTCGCCCACGAGGCACTCGTCGCCGATGACGGCGCCGTCCTCGATCCGGGCGGCCCGCATGATGTCGGTGTTCTTGCCGATGACGCAGCCGCGCAGGTTGCTGTGCGGCCCGATGTAGACGTTGTCGTGGACGACGGCCTTGTGCAGGAAGGCCCCGCTCTTGACGACGACGTTGGAGCCGACGACGGTGTGCTCGCGGACCTCCGCCCCGGCCTCGACCTTGGCGTAGTCGCCGATGTACAGCGGCCCGCGCAGCTCGGCGTCGGGGCTCACCTCGGCGCCTTCGGCGATCCACACCCCGGGCGAGATCTCGAAGCCGTCCATCTCGACCTGGACCTTGCCCTCGAGGACGTCGGCCTGCGCCTTGACGTAGCTCTCGTGGGTGCCCACGTCCTCCCAGTAGCCCTCGGCGACGTAGCCGTAGATCGGCCGGCCTTCCTTCATCAGCTGCGGGAAGACGTCGCCCGACCAGTCGACCGAGACGTCGGGGTCGACGTAGTCGAAGATCTCCGGCTCCATCACGTAGATGCCGGTGTTGATGGTGTCCGAGAACACCTGTCCCCAGGTCGGCTTCTCGAGGAAGCGCTCGACCTTGCCCTCTTCGTCCACGATGGTGATGCCGAATTCCAGCGGGTTCGGCACCCGGGTGAGGCACACCGTGACCAGTGCGCCCTTCTCCTTGTGGAAGCTGATGAGGTCGGTGAGGTCGAAGTCGGTGAGCGCGTCGCCGGAGATGACCAGGAACGTGTCGTCCTTGAGGGCCTCCTCGGCGTTCTTCACGCTGCCGGCGGTGCCGAGTGGCTTCTCCTCGTTGGCGTAGGTGAGCTCCATGCCGAGCTCCTCGCCGTCACCGAAGTAGTTCTTGACGAGTGACGCCAGGAACTGAACGGTCACCACGGTCTCGCTGAGCCCATGCCGCTTGAGCAGCCTGAGCACGTGCTCCATGATCGGCCGGTTCGCCACCGGCAGGAGCGGCTTGGGCATGCTTGAGGTCATGGGGCGAAGCCGCGTTCCTTCGCCACCGGCCATCACGACGGCCTTCATGTCGGAAGAGTCCTCCTAGAGAGATGACGGTCTGGCCGACCTCACCCGTCCCGGACGGTTACTCCGCAACTCCTCCGCGTCAGCACCGGCGCCGAGTGAGCTCAATCGGCCGTGGCGTCCGCCTTCACCAGACGGCGGACTTGCACCACGTAAAGGATTCCTGCCCACCAATAGAGCGTTGTACCCCAACCTGCGAACGCCCATCCGAAAACGGACGCCATCCAGGCCAACCACCCCGTACCGTCACTGAGCAGGAGCAGTGGGAAGGCGTACATCAGGTTGAAGGTGGCGGCCTTGCCGAGGAAGTTGACCTGGGGCGGCGGATAGCCGTGCCGGCGCAGGATCCACACCATGACCAGCAGCATTGCCTCGCGGGCCAGCAGCGCGGCGGTGAGCCACAGCGGCAGGATCCCCCGGTAGGTGAGTCCGAACAGCGTGGTCAGGACGTAGAGCCGGTCGGCGGCGGGGTCCAGGAGCCGGCCCAGCTTGCTGATCTGGTTCCAGCGCCGCGCGAGTTTCCCGTCGAGGTAGTCACTGACGCCGCTCAGCATGAGCACGAGCAGGGCCCAACCGTCGTGCTTCGCGAGGATGAGCCAGAGGAACAGCGGCACGCCCACGAGACGGGCCATGCTCAGGATGTTCGGAATGGTGAAAATTCGGTCAGTCTGGACCCGAGTCTCCTGGACCTCCACCCGGGGGCCTCCACTGTGACTGTAGAAATGTCGAATCTATGCTCCCCTGACCCTACAGGAGTCCACGATCGGCCCGTGAACGCAGAAAAGCCCCGCACCATGACTGGTGCGGGGCTTTCCCACAATGATTGTTCGGCGGCGTCCTACTCTCCCACAGGGTCCCCCCTGCAGTA